>CAYSON010000094.1:0-1320 GCA_964432635.1 uncultured Desulfopila sp. | reverse complement strand
GCCCGTCAGCGCATCGTCACCGATCAGGAAAAACAGGCGGTCGAGGATGCTCTTACAACAACCATGTCGTGGTGGGACACCCTGCTTGGTAACGTGGAAGTCCGCACTCCTGATCTTGCCGCTGATCTTATCATCAACCGCTGGCTGCAATATCAGTCGCTCAGTTGCCGTATCTGGGGGCGTTCGGCCTTTTACCAGTCGGGCGGCGCCTTCGGTTTCCGTGACCAGTTACAGGATGTCATGGCGTTTTGCCAAAGTCGTCCGACACTTGCCCGCGAGCAGATTGTGCTTGCCGCGAGCCGTCAGTTTGAGGAGGGGGACGTTCAGCATTGGTGGCATCCCCCGAGCGGTGCCGGGATCCGTTCGCGCATTTCCGACGATCTGCTCTGGCTGCCCTATGTAGTGGCCCATTATGTGCGGACGACAGGCGATACCACTATCTTGCACCAAGAAATTCCCTTTCTCCATGGTGAAATCCTCGCCGTTGATCAGCACGAGCAGTATTCGACTCCCGAAGTCACCTTGGCCCAGGCCACCCTTTTTGACCACTGCCGGCGCGCGATCAGTCGTGGGCTGACCACTGGTGAGCGTGGCCTGCCGTTGATCGGAACCGGCGACTGGAACGACGGAATGAACCTGGTCGGGGCCGGCGGCAAGGGCGAAAGTGTCTGGCTGGCCTGGTTTCTCTGTGATTGTCTGCAGGGGATGGCGGAATTGGCACGCCTCATCAACCTACCCCAACTGTCTGCTCAATACCTCGCGGATCGTCAGGCGCTCTCAGAACGGGTCGAATTGTCTGCCTGGGATGGGGACTGGTATCTGCGGGGAACCTTTGATGACGGCACGCCACTCGGGTCGTCTTTGAACTCCGAAGCAAAGATTGATTCCCTGCCTCAGTCGTGGGCGAGAATCAGCGGAGCGGCAAGGTCCGACCGTACCACTCAGGCCTTGGCCTCGGCCTGGCACCATCTTGTCCGCGAAGAGGAGGGTCTGGTGCTTCTTTTTGACCCTCCCTTTGACACGTCGCAGCCATCACCGGGTTATATCAAGGGCTATCCGCCGGGGGTGCGCGAAAACGGTGGTCAATACACCCATGGCGCCATCTGGATGGCCATCGCTATGGCCCGTAGCGGTGATGGTGACCGGGCGGTTCAACTGCTGCGCATGCTCAACCCCATTGAACACGCCCGTGATGCGACATCAGTCTGGGTCTATGGGGTCGAGCCCTATGTCGTCGCCGCCGATGTCTATCGCTTGCCGGGACGAATCGGTCAGGGCGGCTGGTCGTGGTACACCGGGTCGGCGGCGTGGCTCTATCGG
>CAYSON010000093.1:7233-9503 GCA_964432635.1 uncultured Desulfopila sp. | reverse complement strand
CCTCGCCGGCTATATCTTTCTCACCCTGGCCCTGCCCTTTCTCTTCATCGTCAAGCCGGGCAAGCCGATCTTCACCGTCATCGCTTCACTGTGCGTGCTCGCCGGCAGCTTCTTCGGAAGATACCTGTTCGTCTACGGCGGCAACGCCAACCCGATGTCGAACCGCTTCGGCACCGGTTATGAACGTTACGACTTTTACTCGGTGGCCGAATCCTTCCATTACGTGGCACCACACATGGGCGAAATCCTCATCGTCATCGGCTCGGTCGGGGTTTCCATGATTATCTACAAGCTCTTCGACGGGCTCTTTTCCGTCGGCAATTTTCGCGAACACTATTAACCGGCGCAGGCCGCAACCACACACCACAGGAGGAAACATGAACTTACGTAACCTAGGAATCAGTCTGCTGCTCGCCGGCCTGCTGCTCGGCGGCTGTGCCACCACAGGCGAACAAGCGGCGGCACCCCCGGCTGCACCGGCCGCCCCCGCTGTCCTGACCGCCCCCACCGCCCACGTCAAGGGTCTGATCGACAAGCACCAACTGCAGGTGGTCGACTACGCCTATACCCTGGCGGCGATCGGCAACGGCACCCGCGGTGGGGCCAAGGCCCTGCTCATCGACTCCCGGCCCAATCCCAAATACCTGAGCGGCACCATCCCCTCGAGCCTCAACATCCCCGATACGCAGATCGACAAATTCATCGGCCAGCTCGACAAAGTTGCCAAGGACAAGGAGATCCTTGTCTTCTGCGGCGGTTGGGATTGCGAGAAGAGTCCCATCGTCGCCGGGCATCTCAAGGGCCTCGGCTTCACCAACGTCAAGCTCTACCAGGCGGGTGAACCGGAATGGGCCGCCAAGAACTATCTGGAAATCGGCACTCCCATCGCCAAATCGGCCTTCGAGAAACACGGCGCCCTGTTCATGGACTGCCGCCCCAGCGGTAAGTTCCTGGCTGAATCGATTCCCGGCGCCATGTATATGAACGACGAGGAACTGGACAAACTCGCCGGCCGCTTCCCCACCGACAAGAACACCCCGATCATCACCTTCTGCGCCGGCTACGAGTGTCATAAGTCCCATGTCGTCGCTCGGGAATTGCTAAAACTCGGCTACAAGAAAGTCAGCGTTTATGCCGGCGGCCTGCCCGCCTGGAAAGAGGAGAAGCTGCCGACCACCGCCGGCGCCAAGAAGGCGGAAGCGGCCGCAGCTGCTCCAGCTGTAAAAAAAGAGGTGTTGGTCGATGGCGTCAAGGCCGGGGTCGACGAAGGTACCGTTGACGGCGAATGGCTCAAAGCACTGATCGTTGCCGACAAGGTCCCCGCCAACGTCGCCATCGTCGATATCCGTAACGCCCCGGAGTTTTCCAACGGACATATCAAGGGAGCGATCAATATCGAGGCCGGCAAGATGGCTGCCGCCGACCTCGCCGCCAAACTCCCCAAAGGTAAGGTTTCGATCTTTGTCTGCGGCACCGGCGCGCGTGGCTTGGAGGCCTTTCTCAAACTGAAAGAGGGCAAGCAGGACATCTCCAAGGCCATGTACTTCGACGCCAATATCAAGTGCGACGCCAAGAGCGTCTGCGAGATCAAGGTCAACGAGCCGTTGGGTTAAAATGCACCGAATTGCTATAACTTAACCATCGAACATCAGCACCACTATCAGGAGAACACCATGAAAAAGCTACTCTCACTCATGTCCGCCACTGTTCTGTTTCTCGGCCTTTCCGCCGCCATCGCCACCGCCGACGCCGGCAAGGGCCAGAAGATCTTCATCAAGGAAATGAAACCGCCCTGCGGCTTCGACGGCGGCACCATGGCCAAGAAGCACACCCAGGCGGAATGGAAGGCCATCCAGGATGCCGGCAAGCTTAACGAGGAACTGCTCAAATACTGCCCCGAGGCCAAACCCTTGAAGGACAACTTTGTCGAGCATGTCTTCGACTTCCTTCACAACTACGCCAGCGATTCCGGCAACGTTCCGGCCTGCTAGAGGATTTTTGGAAATTCAGTCTGGGGTACCATCCCCGATTTTCTCGCGGCCCTCAGTAAACGGGGCGTCCCTCGGCCTGGCCGGCGGGCGCCCCGTCTTTAAAACGTGGGGAGGGCAACATGCCTTCTGCATGATCCTTAGGCCGCTTCCACCGCCTGCTATTGGTTTATCCGGGGCGGAAACCGTAGCTGTGGCTGGAAAAGGTCTAACCAAGTATCGGCTCCAGCAGATTCTTGAGCGTGCGTGAACCGCACGATGACTTACGCACGGCATTCCAAA
>CAYSON010000093.1:4862-7133 GCA_964432635.1 uncultured Desulfopila sp. | reverse complement strand
AAAAACAATTGTAAAAACTGCTGGCAAAAGGTAGTTCTGATGTGTTGGATCGGATGGCTCTTCGTTGGGAGGGGCTTTTTTTAGGAAGACCCAGAAATGCGACCGCTTCTCCCCCCTAGCACCATGACCTCACCCCCCTATCACCCGAATTTTGTTGTTTTATAGTTCTGATGGTAATGCCATCAGGGTATGTGGTGCATCGACCAAAACTATTCTCAAAAGGAAACTCGTTACGATGCGGAAAATAACCTCGATGACCATGTTGATCTCATTTGTCGTGTTGATAATAAATTCAATTATTCTCTATATCGTACCTGAGGGACGTGTTGCATACTGGGCTGATTGGCGTTTCTGGGGTTTGACAAAAACCGAGTGGGGTGATCAGCATGTTACAATCGGCTTTCTTTTCCTGCTGAGCGGTTTTCTCCACCTTTTCTATAACTGGGCGGTGGTGAAAAGTTATTTGAAAAACAAAGTTAAAGAAATGAAGATCTTCACTCTGCCATTCAACGTCGGCCTGCTGCTTACTGCGGTGATTATAGTTATGACCTATTTCCATGTGCCTCCGGTCAGTCTCATTCTTCAACTGGGAACCCACTTTAAAGTTGCGGGTGCAGAAAAACATGGAGAACCGCCGTACGGCCACGCCGAACGTTCTTCTTTAAAAATGTTTTGCCAAAAAGAAGGTATCGATCTTGAAAAAGCTCTGTCACTTCTCAAGCAAGAGGGCCTGCAGGTTGCCAACAGCGAAGTCACCCTTCTTGCCATTGCCCAGGAACATAACCTTACCCCGCAACAAGTCTCGAAAATCATTGCGCCAGCTAAAAAGAGTGCTCTCCCTGCAAAGATGGACAAAACTGTGGCTCAACCTTTTCCCGATATGCCGAAGCCCGGCTTTGGCAGAAAGACTCTTGAAAACGCATGTGCAGAACTGCAAATCGACTATGCCGCAACCGTAAAAGGTCTTCAGGAAAAGGGCTTGAAAATTATGGACGGTAAAACCATACATGAAATCGCCGCCGCCAACGGCAAAGAACCGATGGCAATTTTCGAGGCAATACGAGCCGTTGTCCTGAAGGAATAACAGGGTGATGGCGATTTTGAAGCTTCCCCCACGGATGGTTGTGTTGCCGCAGGCGACCTCACCACCGGCAAAAGGTCTTGCTTCCCTGCCTTGCGTTTGGTTATCAAAAATCATCCGAAACCTATAATCCCCTGTAGACAAGCAATTACAAGGCGAGAAAGACCATGAGCGACCCCGAGGAGAGAGCAAAAACAGCCAACGAAATCATTCTCGAATCCATTTCCGAGGGAGTTTTCACCGTCGACCACAATTGGCGCATCATGACCTTCAACAGAGCCGCCGAAGAGATTACCGGCACACCGCGACATGATGCCATCGGCCGCTATTGCTGGGAAGTCTTCCGCTCGAACATGTGCGAGGGAGCCTGCGCGCTGAAACGCACTATGAAGGAAGGTAAGTCTTTTGTTTCGAGTGCCACCTATATTATTGACAGCAGGCAGCAACGTGTGCCGATCACTGTTTCAACCTCGCCCCTGAAAGACGAACAAGGGAAAATTCTCGGAGGTGTGGAGACATTTCGCGACCATAGCCTAGTGGAGGAGTTACGCCGGGAATTGAGCGGAAGTTATACAGTCGGGGACATGCTCAGTCGAAGCAAGGCAATGAAAAAGATCTTCAATATCCTGCCCCAGGTCGCGGAAAGTGACAGTACTGTACTTCTTGAAGGAGACACCGGCACCGGCAAGGAACTCATGGCCAATGCCCTGCACAACCTTTCGTTGCGGAAAAAAGGACCCTTTGTCGCCATCAATTGCGGTGCACTTCCCGACTCTCTTCTCGAATCGGAACTGTTTGGTTATAAGGCAGGGGCCTTTACCAACGCCGAAAAAGACAAACCGGGACTCTTTCAGGTGGCTAACAAAGGCACCATTCTCTTAGATGAGATCGGCGAAACCAGCGCTGCCTTCCAGGTCCGTTTACTGCGGGTTCTTGAAGAAAGGGAGTTCCAACCGCTCGGCGGGACAGAAAAAATCAAGACCGACGCGAGAATAATTGCCGCTACCAACCGTGACGTGGCGGCAATGGTGGAAAAGGGGGAATTTCGCCGCGATCTTTTTTATCGTATCAATATTATCCGCCTACACTTGCCTCCGCTCCGCGAACGAATGGAGGATATCCCCCTCCTATGTGATCGATTTATCAAAAAGATGAATACAATTCGTGGCAAGGCTGTTTCCCAGGTCGGC
>CAYSON010000093.1:0-4852 GCA_964432635.1 uncultured Desulfopila sp. | reverse complement strand
TCTTCTCCTCCATGACTACCCTGGCAATATCCGCGAACTGGAAAACATTATTGAACATGCCTTTATCCTCTGCCATGAAGGGGAGATAGGGGTGATGCATCTTCCAGCCTATCTGCTTAGTCACAATAAAACTCAGCATATTGACAAGTCACCTATGGCTGGACAGTTACGGGCCACTGAGGAAGAGATTATTGCTGAGACCCTGAGACTCTATGGCTATAACCGCTTGGCGACCGCAAAAGCGCTTGGCATTCACAAAAGCACCCTCTTCCGCAAACTGAAGAAATTACACACCACTCTCCCGGGCATCGACGGTCGCAAAGGCCGAAAGACAACGCGCCAATAGTCGCGATAACGCCACTCCATACAGTCGCATCAGTCGCAGATATGCGACCACCATGCTCTTTCCTGCCTCGCTTAACTCACAGAAAACCTCACCAATATCATAATATTATTGAATATATTCAATTACCCAAGCGGTTGGCCCGTCATTTGCTTTTCCTTTGGTAACATAAACACAGGAACTACGCATATGAACATCGCTATTACCGTCTGGGAAGATCGAATATCTCCGGTTTTCGACTCTGGTCGCACCCTGCTGATTGCGGAGATCAAAGATAATGCTGTGGTAAGTACTTCATATTTGCCTTTTGATTTTGACCGACCCTTAGAGTTGTTGCGAATGTTGCGAGCCGAGAAAGTCAAAATTATAATCTCCGGCGCGATTTCTGAAGGACCGGCCAACATGCTTTTGGCTGAAGGTTATGAATTGATTTCGTTTATTGCAGGTGATGTACGCAGGGTGTTGGAGACTTTTGCCAAAGGTGAGACGCTCGGGGAAGATTTCAGGATGCCAGGCTGCTGCAAGAATATCTGCTGCCGGGGCAAGATTCGTCGTGGTCGAGAACTGAGTACCTTCAACGACAATCTCCGTCGGGTAAAAGGTCTTCAACGCCAATCATCTTCGGCTGTACCTGAGATAAGTAATAACAACAATGACAGTGCAACTTCCACGGAAAAGTCCGTGCGATTGTCAGAAAAACTCTGAACACTGCCCAAAAAATGATTCGCTGAAGAGAGGATACGGATATGCCAGGAAAAAATGGAAAAGGCCCTTTAGGAACAGGCCCGCTAAGCGGTGGGAAGCGTGGATCCTGCAACCAGGATGAAACAGACAAGATCGATCAACCTCAAGGTGTTACGGGAGATATCGTGCCGGGACAAGGTCGGGGGTTGGGTCGATGCCAGGGTGGTGCGGGCCGAGGTGCTGGAAAAGGTCAAGGCAAAGGCCAGGGAAGAGGTGGCAATCGCTGACCAGCGAATTGGTTTGCCGACGTTTCTCCGCTGACAGATACAACAATAACCGACTGTCGCTCAACGGCAATCGAATTTTCATGGAGAGGGTATTCTTGATAATTGTATTCGTAGCAAAAAACATGGCACGATTCTCCGCTTTAGTTGCTGGATTGCAGCGTTGTCAGGAAATCGAATTTGTGCCCGCTGCAACCGGGGTTACCGGACTTGCTTCCCTCAAGGGTAAAAAAACTGACCTGGTAATTGTCGATGAACAACTCGATGACATGAGCGGTATTGCTTTTGTCAGACTGCTGGTCAAGGCTTATCCGCTTGTTAACACGGCGATTGTCAGTGCCCTTACGGCCGAGGAATTCCACGAGGCAACCGAAGGCTTGGGCGTACTGATGCAACTACCAACAAAGCCACAAGAGAAAGAAGCCGAGGCACTGCTTGCGGTGCTCGACAAGATCGGCGCCCTCCTGCAGCCGGCAAAGGTGACGAAATCATGATCATCAGCGTAGCCAGCGGCAAGGGCGGTACCGGTAAAACCACCATCTCCGTCAATATGGCTCTGGCCTTGGGCTGCGGGGTGGAACTGCTGGATTGCGACGTCGAAGAACCCAACGCCCATCTTTTTCTCAAGCCGATAATCGAACGAAGCGAGCGGGTTGAGGTGCCGGTCCCGCTGGTCGATCTGGAGAAATGCACCTTTTGTCGCAAATGTTCGGATATTTGCAGGTTTAATGCCTTGGCGGTAGTCGGCAAAAAGGTGCTGGTTTTTGAGGAAATGTGCCACAGCTGCGGCGGCTGTATGGCGGTCTGTCCGGAAGGGGCAATCACCGAGACCGGCCGGGAGTTGGGGATAGTTAATTTTGGCAAGCGTGATGCTATCGGCTTTATCAACGGGCAGCTGCGGGACGGCGAGGCCATGTCGCCACCACTGATCAAACGTGTGCGGGCAGCGGCAAACCCGCAACTCATCACCATCATTGATGCCCCACCGGGCACCTCCTGTCCGGTCATCGCCGCCATGAACGGCGCCGACTTTATTCTCATGGTCACCGAGCCGACTCCTTTTGGCCTACATGATCTGCAATTGGCTGTAGAAGCGGTCCGGTTGCTTGGCATCCCCTGTGGACTCGTGATCAACCGGGCTGATATCGGTGACCGCAAAGTGTTTGACTATGCCGAAAACGAAAATTTGCCGGTTTTAATGTCGATCCCCTTTGACCGCCGCATTGCCGAGGCCTATTCCCAGGGCAAGAACATTATCGAGGAATTCCCTGAATGGCGGGAACGGTTCAGTGAACTCTTCCGCAAAATTGCAGCAATCATTCATGCAGGAAGTGAGGCAGTTTCATGCGCGAAATAGTGATTATCAGCGGCAAGGGAGGTACCGGCAAAACCAGCCTGACCGCGGCCTTTGCCGCCTTGGCAAAAAATAGTGTTCTCTGTGATGCGGACGTTGATGCCGCCGATCTCCACCTGCTGATGCAACCTGAAGTTCAGCAGCGTTCCGACTTCATGGGCGGCTGTAAAGCACTTATTAACCCGGATCTTTGCACCAGTTGCGGTACCTGCATCGATCTCTGTCGCTTCGGCGCCATCAGCGAACAGTATCAGGTTGACGCCATCCGCTGTGAAGGTTGCGGAGTTTGCGTCGATTTTTGTCCGGTTACGGCCATTGATTTTCCAGTACAACGTTGCGGTGAATGGTATCTTTCGGCAACCCGGTTTGGTCCCATGGTTCATGCCCGGCTGGGTATTGCCGAAGAAAATTCCGGCAAATTGGTCAGCCTGGTGCGCAAGGAAGCCCGGCAACTCGCGGAACAACGGGGTGCCGACCTGATCATCACCGACGGTCCTCCGGGCATCGGCTGCCCGGTCATCGCCTCCATCGGTGGAGCCACTGCCCTGGTAATCGTCGTCGAGCCTACAGTCTCAGGCATTCACGATATGGAACGGGTGGTGGATCTTGCCGCCCATTTCAAGGTTCCGGGCATGGTTTGTGTCAACAAGTTTGATCTCAACGTTGAGATGACCCAAGCTATCGAGAATCTGGCGCTCCGACGAAATGTGACCGTACTTGGCCGGGTTTCCTTTGATCCGGCCTTCACCCGGTCCATGGTCGAAGGCAAAACCCTGTTCGAATACGGTGAAGCGACCGCCACCCAGCAGCAGGTTCGCGACATCTGGAGACAAATCATCAACTCACCTTCCATGAATACCCTGGGTATCGTGGATCTTAAAACAACAATTCAATAATCACGGAGAAAGAGAGTATGACCATGGTACGAGTAGCAATCCCTTCCGAGGGTAATGGTGGTTTAGACGGCAAGCGGGCAGGACATTTCGGTCACTGTGACGTGTTCACCTGTTTTGATGTCGAAGACGGACAGATCAAGCAGATTTCCATTCTCGCCAACAAGGAGCATGTTCAAGGCGGCTGCATGGTACCTGTCAATCTGCTGGCTGAGGCCGGGGTCAACGCATTGGTGGTCAGCGGCATCGGTATACGGCCTCTCATGGGATTCAAGCAGGTCGGCATCGAGGTATATCATGATGGCGAACGGATGGACATCCGCCCGGTGCTTGAGGACTTCGTTGCCGGCAATCTGCAGAAAATCGCCGACAACCAAGTCTGCGGTGGTGGCGGCCACTGATCGTGAAACAAGGGAGAAAAAATGAAAGTAGCAGTAACAGCAAAAGGCACCTCGCTCGACAGTGAGATCGACCCGCGTTTTGGCCGAGCACCGTATATTCTCATTGTCGATATCGACACCCTTGAGGTTGAAGCAGTGGATAACAGCATTAATGTCAACGCCTTTAAAGGTGCCGGCATTCAAGCAGCCACCATGGTCAGCGACAAGGGAGCCGAAGTACTGATGACCGGCTATTGCGGGCCCAAGGCCTTTGCCACCTTGGAGGCCGCCGGGGTTAAAGTGGTCGACGATATCACCGGTAAAGTCTGGGATGCAATCAAGACCATCAAGGAGGGTAAGGTAACCTATGCTTCCGGAGCTAATAAGGACGCGCACTGGTAATCTTGCTGACTCCCCGACAGCCGGAATGCTTCCCGGGAAGACAGGCCGCTTCGGTGGCCTGTCTTTTTATTGTGCATTCCACAGAAAGACAGTTTCTCGTTAAATGATGTATTTGCTGATTTGGGAAAAGCCATGACTGACGAACAATATGATGCCATTATAGACGATATTCAGGAAAAAATATGTCTCGAAACCAAACAAATCTATGGTGAGAAAGGACTTGATCGCTGGCAACATCCTCAATTCAGTGGAAAGATGGATGATGCCGACGCCCATGGAAAGATTACCGGAAAATGCGGTGATACCATGGAAATCTTTCTTTGCTTTGACAATTGTCGTGTCAACAAGGCTTCTTCTTTCACCGATGGCTGTTTTTCCAGCAGGATATGCGGCTCCTTTGCCGCCGAGCTTGCCATCGGCAAAAATCCTGAAGAACTCTTCGACCTGACTGGAGAAGACGTATTGAAAGCCATCGGCATTTTCCCAAAAGAAGAAGCGCATTGCGCCTTTCT
>CAYSON010000092.1:0-9507 GCA_964432635.1 uncultured Desulfopila sp. | reverse complement strand
GCTATCATGATTGCCACAAGCTACAGCAAAACCCTCGTCTTCTGTCTTTTGCTCCTCTTGGCTGGCGGCTTGTCGGCCTGCAGCAGCACCCCTCCCGGCAATGCCGAAAACGGAAAAAAATGGTTCACCATGAACAACTGCAACTCTTGTCACGGCGAGCAGGGCGCTGGTGGCCGCGGGCCGGGGATCACTCCGCTTAATATGACGTTTGGCAGCTTTGTCAAAAAGCTGCGCGTAACCAACGCTGCGATCATGCCGCCGTATCCTGAGGCGAAGATCTCCACGCAGGATGCCGCTGACATCTACGCCTATCTCAAGGGAAGTAAATAACTTTTTTGGTCTCAGGGAAAATCCTGACGGCAGGAGGAATGGTGCTGGCGATGACGCCAGGAATGATTACCATTAACTTTACACATACACAGCCGTGAATGGTCGCCCACCATGGAGTTTCTATTTCCGCGACTTAACCGAGGCTGGTAATGAGGGGGCGCTGGCGCGACTTCTCGCTCTCCCGATAACGACCGGCGGCACCGACAATGGTGGTGCCGAAGTTCATCCGCCCACAAAAGGAGCTCTCTATGACTTCCCTGGTTGACAGCATCTACTCGTTTCTCGCCCTGGTTGGCTTTACCCACCCCCTCCATCCGATGGTAGTTCATGTCCCCATGGGCATGATTGTTGGCATGGTCATTTTTGCCCTGCTCGCCCTGAAGTGGCAGGACAAACATTTTGCCGAAACCGCCTATTACTGTTCCATCGTCTCGCTGGTGTTCATCGGCCCGGTAATCGCTGCCGGGATTCTCGATTGGCTGCACCGGATGCAGGGGGAATGGAACACCCTCATTGTCATAAAAATGATTCTCGGCGCGGTGCTGACCGTCCTGCTGGCCTTCTCGGTCATCCTCAAGGTAAAAGGTGCCGCTCCGCGACGCGTGCTGCTCTTTTACCTGCTGTGCTTGGCCTGTGCCGGAGGGCTCGGCTACACCGGGGGCGAGTTGGTATACGGTTAAGAAGCGCGCCGCAGCCTGGGGAAGGTGGCAAGGAGGTGGCCGCCTCCTTGCCGCAGAATGCTCAATCAGGCGGGGTATTCCCTCTCGAGATTGGCAGCGAGAAGGTCAAGGAACTGCTCGGTGGTCAGATAGTGGCCTGAGGTGAGCTGCGCGCCATGGATACACAACGCCAGGTCCTTGGTCATCATGCCTGCTTCCACAGTGCTGACGCATACTCGTTCGAGGTTTTGGCAGAAGTCGAGCAGCTCCCTGTTGTCGTCCAGTGTCGCGCGGAAGGCCAACCCCCTGGTCCAGGCAAAAATCGAAGCGATGGGATTGGTCGAGGTCGGCTTGCCCTGCTGGTGGAGACGATAGTGGCGGGTAACGGTGCCGTGCGCCGCCTCAGCCTCCATGGCGCGACCGTCCGGGGTGATCAGGGTTGAAGTCATCAATCCCAGGGAACCGAAGCCCTGCGCCAGGGTGTCGGACTGGACGTCGCCGTCGTAGTTCTTGCATGCCCAGACGAATCCACCCTCCCACTTCAGTGCCGAGTCCACCATGTCGTCAATGAGGCGGTGCTCGTAGGTGATGTCCAGGGCATCCATTTCCGTCTTGTAGGTGGTGTGGTAGATCTCGGAGAAGATATCCTTGAAACGTCCGTCATAGTGCTTGAGGATGGTATTCTTGGTGGACAGGTAGAGCGGCCACCGTTTGAGAATCGCCTGATTAAAGCACGAATGGGCGAAACCCCGAATCGACTCGTCGGTGTTGTACATGGCCATTGCCACCCCTGGACCGGAAAATCCATAGACTTCGTAGCTTTGCGCAGGTCCTCCATCTTCCGGGGTGAAGGTCACGGTGAGCTTACCGGGCCCCTTAACCACGAAGTCGGTGGCCTTGTACTGGTCGCCGAAGGCGTGGCGGCCGATGCAGATGGGCTTTTTCCAGGTGGTAACCAGCCGGGGGATATTGTTGACGATAATTGGTTCGCGAAAAACCGTGCCGCCAAGGATGTTGCGAATAGTGCCGTTGGGGGACTTATACATCTTTTTGAGATTAAACTCCTTGACCCGCCCCTCATCGGGGGTAATGGTGGCGCACTTGATGCCCACCCCGCACTCCCTGATGGCATGGGCCGCCTCGACAGTTACCCGGTCATCACTGGCATCACGGCTCTCTATACCGAGGTCGTAATAACGGACATCCACCTGCAGATAGGGAAAAATGAGCTTTTCCTTGATGAATCGCCAGATGATTCTGGTCATCTCGTCGCCGTCAAGCTCCACCACCGGATTGTGTACACGGATTTTTTTCATGAGAGACAATAAAAGGTTAGAGTTTTAAAAAGGTTAGAGTTTTGGTTCGACCACTCGCCACAGCCAGTACTGCCACGCTGTCCATCATACCGAGAAACGGCGACCGCGCCAACGACAGAGGTGACGACCAGCCACAGCACCGGCCCGACAGATCACCAGAACTCCTGTAACATCATGAACATAGAAGTCGACAGCCACAGCCACACAATCGCCAGCGGCCACGCCTACAGCACTCTCAGCGAAAACATTACCGCGGCAGGTGCCGCCGGCATCACCCTGCTGGCCAGCACCGAGCATGGCCCGGCCATGCCGGGAGCGCCCCACATCTGGTACTTCATGAATATGCGGGTCATTCCGAGGACCATCGACGGCGTCACCATCCTGCGCGGTATCGAGGCCAACATCGTCAACGACCAAGGCGATCTCGACATCAACGATGACCTGCACAGCCATCTTGATCTGGTACTCGGCTCCTTGCACGAGCCGGTGTTCGCACCCTCGTCTGCGGCCAACCATACCAAGGCAATCATCAACGCCATGGCCTCCGGCCGCATTGATATCCTCGCCCATGGCGGCAACCCGGCCTTCCCCATCGATATTGAGGCGGTTGCCGCTGCCGCTGCCGCCTGCAACGTGCTCATTGAAATCAACAATTCTTCCTTCACCACTTCGCGCCGGGGCAGTGGTGGCAACTGTGCCGCTCTCGCCAAGGCGGTGGCCCGCCACGGGGGGCGTCTAACCTTCGGCAGTGACGCGCATATCGCCTGTAATATCGGAAGATTTAACGAGTGCCTTGATTTGGTGCGCAGTGTCGGCTTCCCTGAAGATCACATCCTCAGTACCAGTCGCCAGGCCTTCCTCGACTTTCTTGTCTCTCGAGGCAGATCCATCCCCATTTCCTGACTACCGCGTCGACGATACATCCTTGCCTTTGCGGCAGGAGCCTCTCTTTTTCAAGTCTTGTGCAGAACTTACCATAAAAGCCTTTCATCCCTGGCCGGAATCTGCTAGAGATAACAGTTGAAATTCATTTAACTTCTTCTTGTCGTCAATGGTGTTGCCATGGTCCTCCCCCAAGACAGATCCTCGAAACCTCGCCTAGAGATCTCCCTGCCCAGTCTTCCGCAGACATTGATCCCCTTACTCGAGAACTGTCGCAACCCGGAGACCGAAATCAAACAACTGGCCGACCTCGCCTCCCGGGATATTGCAGTCAGCGCCAAGGTACTGCGCCTCGCCAACTCTGCCTTCATCGGCGCGCGTCACCCCTTTCATTCCATCACCCAGGCAGTTATCTATCTCGGACGCGACACCCTTCACAACATCGCCATCGCCATCGCCGTTCAAGAGGTCTTCGGCAAAGCAACAAGCACCCAAACCGGTATCGATACCGCAAGGTTTTGGTATCATGCCCTGCTCACGGCTTTGCTGGCCAAGGACATAGCGGAACAAAGCGGCTTCCCGCACCCTGCCGCGTGCTATCTCGCCGGCCTGCTCCACGATGTCGGGAAGATTCTGCTGGCTATAAATTTTCCGGGGAACTCCGTCGACCAGGGATTGCCGGACGACGAGGCCTCCCGTCTGCAAGAGGAGGTGTCCCGCTTCGGCATCGATCATGCCGCCGCCGGCGGACTACTGGCGGAGCATTGGCATCTAACCAGGTCGGTGGGCGAGGCCATCTCCGATCACCATCGGCCGTTCCAGGAGGACATCACCGGAACTGAGCTTGCTGCCATTGTCTTTCTGGCCAACCGGGTGGCCCGGAACTGCCAGGAGATCGACCCCGACATCCTCACCCAGGCGAGGGCACTTGGTCTCAACGAGGATCATCTGCATGGTGCCGCGCTCCGCCAGGCCGAGGAGGTCAGTGCCGTCGCATCCGCCCTAGGCCTAGTCGTCACCTCTACGCCTGGGGACGGAGAACGGCAAAAGCAGACGACCGTGCCTGCCATCAAAGAGAGCCTCGCCCCACTCAACCTTCTGCTCGGTGCTCTGGACAACCTGTTGCGTGCCCGTGACATTGACCGGGTTTTGCGGGTACTGGAAGAAAGCCTGGCATCGATCTTTGCCGTCGAACAAGCGGTCCTGCTCTTGCCCGATGAAGGCAACAAACGCATGGACGTCCGTGGGTCACGTCGCAATCGCCTCGCCCGCACTCTCATCCAGAGCCAGGCGACAGCACCCTCGACCGCTCACTTTCTCGGTGGCGGAGAACCATCCCCACTGCCAATCATCTGGGCCCGATCCCCTGAACTCAGTCGAGAAGAGGCCTGTTTTTTCGACCTCTTTCAATGTGATGTTCTCCACTGCCTGCCTTTCACCGCAAGCCTGAACAACACCTCGCTGCTCCTCTACTCGCCCGCTGAGACTCTGTCTGAAACCAAAGAGGCTGAGGTGCAAAGCCTGCTGCTGCTTCTCGCCCATGTCGGTCATCGCCTCCAACTGGAGGAATTGCAGCGCCGCCATATCGAAGCCCTGGCTCGGGAACGTATCCTTGTTCTGGAAGAGGCGGCCCGCACGCTGGCCCATGAAATCTGCAATCCATTAGCGGTGGTCCGCAACTATCTCCTGCTCATTAATGATCGTCCCGATCTGCCGACCAGCCTGGGCCACGATTTGCGTGCCATCGGCAGCGAGGTGGCGCGGGTCGAAGCAATCAGCCGACAGCTCAACCACCTGGGGAGATCTCCAGCACAAACAAACCGCGAGCCCATCCATCTTCCCGTCATCATCGCCGAAACAGCGGCACTTTTTTCCGCTACCACGAGCGAGAAACGCATCTCCCTTCACTGCCTCGGCCCGGAAGATGTGCCGATGATCTGTGGCGACAAACAGAGTCTTCAGCAAACACTCCATAACCTCATCGCCAATGCCATCGACGCAGTCTCCCAAGACGGTTGGGTAAAGGTGCGCTGTTTCTCGCAGGAGAAAGCAGATGGCGGAGGCGATGACATCATCATTGAGGTTGCCGACAGTGGCCCTGGGCTTTCCGCTATCGCCCGCGAACGGCTCTTTCGCGCCGGGTATTCCACCAAGGGCCCTGGACACGCAGGCCTGGGGCTGGCCATCGCGAAAAAGCTCGTTGCCGATCTCGGCGGCATTATCGACTACGTAACCACCCCCGAGGGAGGAGCAGTCTTTCTTCTCCGTTTTCCGGCAATGCTCGCGGCAAGCGATTGCCAGTCATCCTCACTGCCCGACTGACGTCTTGATATCATTATTCAATTGACTTCCCCCACGATTTCCTTTAGCGTAATGCCGAGTTTTTCGCGGGCATGGCCGGAGAGAGGTGGATACCCGTGATACCGCAACGCCAACATCGTCCTGGCATTCCGTACCCCCACGAGAAGTCCGGGAAGATTACGATCAGCCGCAGGAGGTTCAATACTGCAATATTTAGCGAGGACGCTATTTGTCATGCCGGACGCAATTCTCCTCGTAGATGACCACGAGCACTTTCGCTCCACCCTCGAACGAATCCTCCTTTCCGCCGGCTATGAGGTCGACACGGCCGCCACCGGACAGCAAGCATTCTCCCGCATCCTCTCCAGGGACTACAGCGTCGCCCTGGTCGACCTCAAACTCCCCGATCTCGACGGCATCGATATTGCCAGCTATCTCATCGCCGAAAAGCCTCTGTGCCCGGTGATCATCCTCACCGGCCAGGCGAGCATCGAATCAGCCATGGATGCAGTGCGCCTCGCTTGCTACGATTACATCCCCAAAGGCCGTCACCCGGAAGACATTCTGCAAACGGTGCGGCGGGCCATTGAGACCGGTAGCCTCAAAAAGCAGGTGGCAGCGTCCACCGCCAAATACCGCCGACTGGCGGAAGCCAGCTGGGAAGGTATTGCCTTTCTTACCACAGAACGCCTCCTCGAGGTTAATCGCCAGTTCTGCGAGATCTTTCGGGTCAAGGAGCAAGAGGTACTTCAGCTGTCACTTGGCGACTTCATCCCGGGATTGATTCTCGAGTCAGGTCAGGGCAAAAGCGACGCTTGTCAATACTCACCGTCCCTGCAGATCGAGGCAATTCGTGGTGACGGCGAGCTCTTCCCAGCGGAGGTGCGTCTTGGATGCAGTCACGACAACGGCACTGCCATCTGGGTCGCCGCCATTCGCGACGTGTCGCTTCAGCGTGATGCGCAACGGGCCAAAGACAAACTCCAACAACGGCTCACCCACGGCATGCGCATGGAGTCGTTAAGCCTGATGGCCGGCAGCATCGCCCACGACCTCAACACCATCCTCGGTAGCATCGCCACTCTGCCCCAGTCTCTCCCCCCATTGTCGGAGAACAGCCTGTATAACCGCGATATTTATCGCATCCAGGCGGCAAGCGAGAAAGCGGTCAAGGTGACGGCCGACATTCTGACCATCTCCAGGGGTTCGACCTGTGAGAAGGAACCTCTCAATATCAACGCAGTGATCAAGGAATACGAAGAATCGCCTGAGCTCGTGGAGTTTCGAGACCGCGCCGGGAGGTGCATCGAGATCTTCACCACCCCAGGCGTCCCGGAAATTCGCGGTTTTTCCCCTCACCTCCACAACGCCCTCGTCAATCTTGCCCGCAATGCGATGGAAGCCATGGACAACCAAGGCGTCCTGCGCATTTACAGCACCGACCGCATTCTCACCGACACCCTCCAGGGCTACGAAATCATTCCGCCCGGCCACTATGCCATCCTCGGAGTGGCCGACACCGGCAAGGGCATAGGTGAGGAGCACCGCCCCCACATCTTTCAACCCTTTTATTCACACAAACGATGGGGGAAAAACGGCACCGGCCTGGGATTGACGGTGGTCATGCACACCATGCGCGATCATTGCGGCTATATCGATCTCAGCAGCACTGCGGCAGGGACGGTCTTTGAGCTCTATTTTCCGGTGTGCCTCCCTCAACGGGAGGCGGAAGCGACGATCAATCTCGATTCACTTCTCGGCAAGGGCGAGAAGGTCATGGTCATCGATGACGAAGAACATCAGCGGACCCTCGCCGCTGCCATTCTCAAGCGCCTCGGCTACACGCCCTGTCTGGCGGAGACGGGAGAACAGGCGATAGCCTATTTGAAAGAGCATCCGGTGGATCTGCTGCTCCTCGATCTCCTGCTCAAGCCAGGGCTGAATGGTTATGAAACCCTCAAGGCCATACGCCTCTTCAACCCCACGCAACGGGCAGTGGTCACCTCTGGTTACCACAACCATCCGGATCGAGAGCGCATCAGAAATCTAGGGGTCTCGCGCTATCTTCCCAAACCGCTTAGCCTCACCCCTTTGGCCATTGCCGTTCAGCAGGAAATACGGCCACTCCCAGCGCGATGAATGATCGCTGGCACCTCAGTCCTCGTAAACCTCGGCTTGGCGGAATGCCTTGCCGGCGCAGTCCTTAACCGACAGCACCGGGGGAGTGGTGATCGGCCAGGCGATGGCCAGATCAGGGTCATTCCAGACAATACATCGCTCATGCTCGGGGGCGTAGTAGTCGGTGGTGCTGTAGAGAAATTCGGCATGGGGGGAGAGGACCACGAAACCGTGGGCAAAACCCTCCGGCACCCATAGCTGCTTCTTGTTTTCGGCCGACAGCACCATGCCCACCCAGCGGCCGAACGTTGGCGATTTTCGCCGTAGGTCAACGGCGACGTCGTAAACCTCGCCGACCACTACCCGCACCAGCTTGCCCTGGGGTTGGCGAAGCTGGTAATGCAGTCCGCGCAGAACACCCTGCTGCGAACAGGAGTGGTTCTCCTGAACAAAGGTGCCGCTCAGTCCGGTGAGTTCTCGCCACCTTTTCTGATTAAAACTTTCAAAGAAAAAGCCGCGGGAATCGCCGAAGATTTTCGGTTCGATCAGCAGCACCTCGGGAATGGCGGTCGCTGTTACCTGCATAATGGTATCTCGTGTGGTCCTTTGTTCCGGCCAGGATGTCTAGCGGCCGTACATCGCAGCGTAATAGGAGCGGTAGGAACCGTTGACGATGTCCCCCACCCACTGCTGATGGGTGAGATACCAGTCAACCGTCCGCTCCATGCCTTCGGCAAAGCCGATCTGCGGTTCCCACCCCAATTCTCTGCGGATCTTGGTGGCATCGATGGCGTACCGGCGGTCGTGGCCGAGCCGGTCGGGAACAAAGGTGATCAGCGAGCGTCGCGGCTCCCCAGACGAGAGTTGCCCAAGTTTTTGATCAAGCAGGTCGCAGATCAGCGTCACCACCTCGATGTTCTCCTTCTCGTTGTTGCCGCCGATATTGTAGGTTTCACCATTTCCGCCCTTCGCCAACACTTCGATGATCGCTTCGCAGTGGTCCTCGACATAAAGCCAATCGCGAACGTTGCGACCATCGCCGTACACCGGCAAGGGTTTTTCTTGCATGGCGTTGTTGAAGATCAGCGGTATAAGCTTTTCTGGGAACTGATAGGGCCCGTAGTTGTTGGAACAGTTGGTGATGCGCACCGGCAGGCCGTAGGTGTGGAAATAGGAGGAGGCGAGATGATCGGAAGCGGCCTTGGAGGCGGAATAGGGAGAGCGCGGATCGTAGGGAGTGGACTCGCTGAACAATCCGGTGGCCCCGAGGGAACCATAGACCTCATCGGTACTGACATGAAGAAAACAGGGAGAGCCCTGCCGATTGTCGGCATCAAGCCGGTGCCTGCGGGCGGCCTCGAGCAAGGTGAAGGTCCCTTGAATATTGGTACGAATGAACTCGTCCGGTCCGACGATGGAGCGGTCAACATGGGATTCGGCGGCGAAGTGAACCACCCCGTCAAAGGCCTCCGCGGTAAAGAGGGTATCAAGCAGTTCCTTGTCGCAGATATCGCCGCGTACCAAGCGGTAGCGTTCACCTTCTTCTATCCCGTCGAGATTTTTCAAATTTCCGGCGTAGGTTAACTTATCCAAGTTGACCACTCGCCAGGTTGGATAACGGTGGTGCAGCAAACGAATGAAATTGGCACCAATAAAGCCGCAACCCCCGGTGACCAAAAGTGTACGCATATTCTTCATGACGAGTGGTTTTCTCTTTGCATTATCGAAAATATTACCTATCCTAGACGATTTTTTTGTGCCTGTTCTTATAATAGGTTCACCTCACAATTCAAAGTGCTATTTTATTCGCCATGAGCAAACAGCAGCAACAGGAAATCGCCCGCCGCCGCACTTTCGGCATCATCAGCCACCCCGATGCCGGCAAAACCACCCTCACCGAA
>CAYSON010000091.1:0-9518 GCA_964432635.1 uncultured Desulfopila sp. | reverse complement strand
TTGGCGCTTTATCTCGATTTCATCAACCTCTTTCTGATGCTGCTGCGCTTCTTCGGCGGCAGCCGCGACTAGGGACGAAGGACTTTCGCCCATTTAAAGGAAAACACTTCAAAACAGCAAGTTCCTGCTCGAGGGGAGTTGCTGCCAGCGCCATTGGCGCGACGACTACAACGACAAAAGGCATGCCCGTTATGGGCATGCCTTTTGTCGTTTCAAGGAAAGGGCGCTTAACGCAGACCAAGACTCGTTTCCATTGTTCCTATCTCTTCAAGGAGTTGGCGACGCTGGAGCTCGTCGAGATCTTCGTATTGCAAACGCCTACGCAGACCGAGAAGTATCATCTCGGCACGATAATCGTTGCAGGTGGGCGCCGGTCGCTCTATGCCGCTGTCGTCGAGTGTCGCCATGAAAGATCAGGAGAAATGCAGGGCCCGCTCGATGCCGCCATACAGAAACCAGCAGGAAAAGACGAGGAGAAAGAGGGCACAACCGCCGATCAGTGCGCGGTAGACGCTATCTCCAAAAAATCTCTTGCCCTTGGCGACGCCGAGGGAGATAAGGCTGTACCAGGCCAGATCGGCGAGGATATGGCCGCAAAAAAAGACCGCCACGCCGACTATTCCGAAGTTTATGGCATGGGCGATGTAGCCGAGCCCGATGGATGCCCACCACAACAGCCAGTAAGGATTGGCGGCGCTGAGGGCGATGCCGGCAAGAAGCAGATTGCGCCCTCCGGCCTGGTCCACTTTCCCCTGCAGGCTGAGTTGCGACAGGCCGCGCAACATCCCCAATCCCATCCACAACAATACCGCCCCCCCCAGCAGGGAAATGACGATAAAGACCTCGTCGCGCTGCAGGACTGGCGCCAACCCCGCAAGCAGGGCCAGCACCAGCACCAGTTCGAGCACCCCATGGCCGAGAATCACCATCGGACCGACCATAAAACCGCGGCGCGAACTTTCACTGATGGTGACGGTGAGCAAGGGCCCAGGCATCATCGCCCCAGAGAGCGCAAGCAGAAAGGACGTACAGAATATGGCGATGAGGGCGATGGTCATAAGTTGGCCGTAGTTGCAGAATACCCAGTCACTATACCGGCTCCTGCGGGTCTCTTCAAGCGAAGCCTTACTCAATGCGAAGTGAATTTCGACCACATGGCTATGCACAGGGCTGCAACGAACATTATGGTAGCTTTTTCTATCATATTATCACCATAACACTCATATTGCTAACCCCTGCTGTCTGCCTTACTCTGTTGGTAAAGGCGACGATTTGCGTACAAGTCACTTTTCCAATGGCATTTACCGGATGCTCCAAGGGGAGAAGAAGCTGGCCATGAAATGGTATCAATTATCGGTAATGTTTGTTATTTCCTTGATTGCACAATCAAGTTCTGCCACAATCACTTCCATGGAAGTGGTGGGAAAAGGCGAGCTGGAGGATTTCGGCGTGATCAAATTTTACGATGCAACGCTGCTCACCGATAGCTGGGTAAGAGATTTGCCGGTGCGAGGCGCCGAAATTTTCCGCTGCCTGCAGCTGACCGCCTTACCGCATCAACCGAACCGATCCATCAAGATATGAGGAACCGCCATGAATCACGCTTTATACGTGGGATTAGTGGAGCATAAAAGATGGATTCCCAAAGGCCATGACTTCCGCTATAGCTTCTTCATGTGGTTCTTTGATCTTGATCGCCTGGCCGAGACTCCCGAACTCTCCCCCTGGTTTGCCGTACACGGCGCAAAATGGGCGGTGAACCGTCTTTGTCGCCGCGACTATTTGGGGGATGCCTCGGTTCCCCTGGCCGAGGCGGTACGGCAGCGCATGGAAGAGCTGACCGGAAGCCCGGTTACCGGCAAGGTTTTTGGCCTGTTGAATCTGCGGACCTTGGGTCTGTATTTCAGCCCGGTGAACTTCTATTATGGCTATGACGCTGAGGGAAAAGTCAGCCACTTTCTTGCCGAAGTCTCCAACACGCCGTGGAACGAACGGCATCATTACGCTTACCGCGTGCATGATACCCCCTGCAGCATCACACAAGAGAAACGTTTTAAGGTTTCCCCCTTCAATCCTCTGACGCAGCACTACCAGTGGCAGATTGAGGCCCCCGGCGATACTGTGGCGGTAACCATTAATGTTTCCGATGAGCGGGGTGATGTCTTCAAGGCCGACTTGCGTCTGCAACGACAAGAACTGAGCAAAGCAACGCTCTTGCCCGTGCTGCTCAAGAAGCCGGTGATGACCGCCTTTATGATTGGTGGCATCTATTATCAGGCGCTGAAAATCTACCTCAAGGGCATCCCCTATATACCCTACCGCAAGGAGGCATTATGAACGGTCTCTCCACCAGCGAACCTTTGGTGCTTAGTGCCAAGAAAAACTCGCTTCTCGACAGACTTGCCAAGCCCTTGGTTTTCCACTTGCTGCAACGGTTAAGGCACGGTCGTCTCGTTCTCCGGCACGGCAAAGAGATCGCGGTTTTCGGAGAGGAAGACGGCCTCTGCGCACAGATCACCGTTCGTGACGGTGCTTTTTATCGGAAGGTGCTCTTTGGGGGCTCCATTGGGGCCGGCGAGGCATATATCGATCACCTTTGGGATGTCGACGATCTCACCACTCTTGCCAGGATCATGGTCCTCAACATGGACGTGCTCGATGACATGGAGCGGGGCTTCGGCCGATTGCTGCAGATGGTACGATTGTTCGGCCATCTCGGTCGGGCCAATACCCGGCATGGGGCCAAACGCAATATTCTCGCTCACTATGATCTTGGTAATGAGTTGTATCGGGCTTTTCTCGATCCAACGATGATGTATTCGTCGGCCATCTACCCAAATCCAACGAGCAGCCTGGAGGAGGCCTCGCGCCACAAATTGGAAGTGATCTGCAACAAATTGCAACTGCAAAAAAACGACAGGGTTTTGGAAATCGGCTCGGGCTGGGGGGGCTTTGCCATCTTTGCCGCATCCAATTACGGCTGCCACGTTACCACCACGACCATTTCCGATGCCCAGTACCACGAGGCCAGGGAGCGCATTGCCGCCGCCGGGCTTTCCGACCGCATCACTCTATTGCACAGTGATTACCGTGATCTCACCGGAACCTACGATAAACTGGTCAGCGTCGAGATGGTTGAGGCAGTGGGGCGCAACTATCTGCCGGCGTTCTTTAAGAAATGCTGTTCGCTGCTGCGCGACAACGGTACCATGCTCTTACAGGCAATTACCCTTCGCGACTATAAATACGAACAGTACAAAAACTCGGTTGATTTCATTCAAAGCCACATCTTTCCCGGCGGCCATGTACCATCGCTGACGGCGATGCAGAATCTTTTGACCAAGAATACCGATCTGGTGGTGCGCAGCGTCGACGACTTCGGCCTCCACTACGCCCGCACCCTTGAGGAGTGGCGGCTGCGCTTTCTCAAGGCCTTCCCTCATTTACGGCAATTCGGCTACGACGAGCGCTTTCGTCGGCTGTGGGAGTACTACCTCTGCTACTGCGAAGGCGGTTTCCGCGAACGTTCGATCAGCGTGGTCCACCTCGTCGCCACCCGCCCCGGACACCGCGGGAGTTGGTAAGAATTATGCATCCGCTGATCAATGTCGCCATCAACCAGATCATCTGGTTTCTCTGCGTCCTGGGGGGGAATGGCGGGGTACTTTTCGCCCTGCCTCTGCTGGTGCTCAACGTCTTGCTGTCCCGCTATCGCCAGGCTGACTTACAGATGATGGGGGCGCTACTGGCGGTAGGGGTCTGTATCGACGGAACCCTGCAGGCCACCGGCTTCTTTTCCTTTCGTCATGAGGGGATGCCGATTCCTCTCTGGCTGGTGGTGATCTGGCTGGCCCTGGCAGCCCTGCCTCACCACAGCCTCAGTTGGATGAAGGGGCGGCCGTTGCTATCCGCTTTGTTCGGGGCCTTGGGCTGCCCGCTGGCCTATTGGGCCGGCGTTCGCCTGGGTGCGGCCACCTTTCACCTACCGCTGCTCCCCTCTCTGGCCCTGCTCGCCGCCATCTGGGCTGCCTTGTGGGTGGGGGTCATGTATTTGGCCGGACGGCAGGTGCGAAAAGTTGAGTGATCGCCTTCCACCTCAGCACAATTTCTCCGGACGCCGCTCCGGCACATAGACATCGGGCACAAGGCCTTTGTTCCATTCTTCTGAAACGTACAATTTGCAATAGCAGCTCCCGTACTGACGTACATCCTCCTCGCGGTAAGTGCAGGGGCAGACGATATCTCGGTCGGCCGTGACATCCTCCTTGGACAGACGGCAGGGACAGCACATATACCCGTAGCGCTCGCGATTCTTGAGCAGGGCTTCCAGCAACGACATGGTCAGTTGTTGATCACGATTGAAAAAGTAGCCCTTCGCCTCGTTGATGGCGCGAAGACGATGATAGAGATCTTCGACATTCATTCCATCACCCCCAATTCCTGAAGAACCAGCGCCTTTTGAAAGCCGATGATCGCCTTGCCGCCTAGGATGGTGACCGGGAAGGCCATTTTGGGATTGTGCGGCCGCATTGCTTCCATAAACGCACTGCGCTCCTCACCAGGCAGTAAGTCGACGTCGATGGTGTCAAAAATTGCGCCATGGTCGATCAAGAGTTGTCGCAAGGCCTTGCATTGCGGACAGGTGGACAGGACATAGAGAGTTATCGGGATGGTTAACATAGCAAATGCCTGGTTGTTGATCAATGGCCGCATCTCTCAAATCAGGCCCAGGAGATAGGAGCGGAGATTGGTGGCGGCACCGGTGAGACCCAACTTCTTGCGGATCTGTTTGCGATGGAAATCGATGGCAGCCACGGTGATCTGCATGACATCGGCGATCTCGGCACTGCTTCTCCCTTCCCGGACCATGGTTGCCACCTTGATTTCCTGCGGAGTAAGGATGGTGTTCAGTCCGGTGAGGCGGTTGAGAAAGGGGGACGTAATTTCGTTCAAACGCTCCTCGATTATCTCCACCATGGTGCGCTCGCGCTTTCCCAGACGGGTATCCATCAGTTCCTGAATATAGGGAAGAATGAGCGTTCTGACGTTGGCCAGCATGTTCTCCTCAAGGTGAATGCGGTCTTTTTGTCGATGTTCCAGCAGCACCTTGAGGGCAATATTACTCTCCTCCAGTTTTTCCGCCTGTTCGCGGATGTTCACCTCCTTGGCGGCAAGGTCGCGATGTACGCGCATCAACGGGGTGATGTTTTCATGGCTCATCACTGCCCGTTTCATGTTGGGATGTCTGAACCTCACCACGCGCAGGGCGAACCAACGCTCTTCTGTTGGCGAGTGGCACGGATAGTTGATGAAAAATTCTTCCACTTCCCCCAGAAAAACCTGGCGAATACCGCCGGCGATCACCGCCGGTTCGTCAAAAGGATCCTTGCTGGCCCGATCGCAGGTTTCAAGATAATTGAGACCAATGCACGACGGCTCGATGCTGATGCCGTTGGCGGTGCCAAATTCCCGCCAGGCTCGATTGGTTTCAAGAATGCGTCCGGTCTCATCGAGTATCGCCACATGGGCGGTTATCGAGTCAAGCGCCATTTTATAGAGATCGTCCATGAACAGCACCCTGTGTCTAAAGCGGGCTGTCGCACGCAACCCAAGACCCCGTAATCCCCTCCGGGGATAAGTACCTTGGGGGTAATTTGATCACCACTACGTTCGCCCTCTGATTTTCTTGTTTTTACTGACTGCTTTTCCTGAGTAAGGTACTACAACCGACTTTAACCAGACATAACTATCATTATGCTCCCCTCCGCTATCGTCAAGAGGAGAGAAGCCCTGGTATTGCATCCAAACGTTTTCGGCCATTGCCGACAAACCAGCAAGACCACGGATCGACGAAAAAAAACGGATGATGCTTGAACCGACGCTGCTTTGACATTACAGTTGTGGCCACAAGAAACTTCTACCGAGGTGTGGCTATGGCAAGGTCCAAGTGTCCATCCTGTGAATACCACGAATTCGAAGCGGTTCCTGTAACCACGAAAACCGGACAGAAATTCTGTCTTATTCAGTGTGTCGCCTGCGGCACCGTGGTCGGCGCCCTGGATGAGGTGAAGATCACCAACGTTATCAAGAGTGCCGAAAGGAAACTTTCAAAATTCTTAGAAAATCTCAACAGTAAGGTGATCACCGCCTGCAATCGCAAGAAGACCTAAAAAACAAGCGATGTCCACTATTGCACTTTGGCTGGACCTAAAGCCATTCTTTCGCTACTATCCTGTATAGAACTTTCCTGGGTTGCCCCTGCCCGTCCCTTCCACGTCTCTCTGAGGTGCAGCCGTGCAATACCCCTTCCTCTTTCAGTACAAGGTGCAACCCTCGGCAGCTCACCAGGATTGGCAGAGCCTCGCCGGGGCCATCGCCACCGTGCTGGTCTTTGCCGATTCCGGGGCGCAGGGGCGCAGCCGCTGCGTTAGGTTTCTCACCGCAAAACAATATGATATCGTCGAGTTTTTACGGGCCATGATTGTCTGTCCGCACCAGGTGGACAACTTCGATGCCGCCCTCGGCAAGGTCTATCGCGAGGCGGAACTGTTCGGTATCGCCGCCTGTTTCGACGGATGGGCCAAACATCCCCACCACTGACAGAAGGGCCCAGAGCCCTTTCCCAAAAGGATTCCCGTGGAAGAAGACATCGGAAAACGACTTGTGCAGGCCATCAAAAATCCCGCCGACCTCGAGAGCCAGGAAAGCATCGCCAAGGCCATGGAGTTGACCAAAGCCTATGCCGCCTCCGGCTCCGCCACCCATTTCAGCACCGTGACCAAGCTGTTTTTCGATCTCTTTGAGATGTTCGAGACCGGCAAGGACCCTCGAGTCAAATAGAGGGTGGACGTCGCTTGAGATATTGGTTGAAGCAATCGATATCCGAACATTTCTCGATCACTGACTCAAGATAACCGATATTCCTCTCGATATTGTCAAAATAGAGGTTCCGGTCAATGTTGTAGCGGCGACGGAAGTGGGTCTGCATGGCCGAGGCGATACGGGAGAAGGTGACATTGAGACGGGCCAATACCACCTGGTGATAGAAGGCATGGGTTGCCTCCATCAACTCCAGTGCCGTCTCGTACCGGCAGACCCCTCCAGCGCGCTGCTCGACAAAGAGGCGTGGCAGACACTCGAGATAATATCGGTCTGCCATCTGCGCCAGGATATCCGCCGATCCCACCACCTGCCCCACCAACTGCAGTTCGAGGCTGTGCGCCTCAAACGTTGCCGGATCACTATTCATGTCCGTGTATTTGATGATGATCGCGCAATCCCTGGCGAGTTCCTCGGCCAATCCCTTGCGGGCCGCATAGTTCTTCAAGAAAAGGGCGGAGCGAGCCTCGTGGCCGAACATATAGTCGGTTCCCGACCGCGCCGGGTCATCCTTGGTGAGCAGCATGCCGGTATCGTGAAAGGAGGCGGCAAGATACCCACGAAGCAGCATGGGGGCGCTGATCGGTAGTCGACCTTCACTCTGCAGGCCGTCAAAGAGACGCATGGTCGCCAAGACCACCATCTGGCAATGACGCAAGTTGTGATAAGGCAGGTTGCTTCTCTGAAAACCAGCCTCGGCCCCGCTATAAAAGGCCACGAGGTCACCGTGGATGCTGGCGATCAGTCGCGGGTCGACAGAGGGACTGACGGTTTTTGCCAAAAAGAGGAGTTCATCGACGAGCGACCCGCTCAACTTTCCCTCAAAGAGACGTGAAGTAGTCGTATTATCCATTCGCTCTCGTTAAGGTTTTACTACAGCGCCGGCACCCGGCAAATCCACGTCCGGTCCCAGCATCGGCCTTTATTGGTTGGCATCGCCCACATTATCTTTGTATCACTGTCATCAGCCCGTTGGCAAGGGCAACAAAGTGCTAACTGGACTTTCTCTTTTTTTGCAGGTACTCTTTTAAACACAAACAACAGTGCTAGCCAAGCGGAAGCGAGGACTCCTGGGTATATCTCCTCAACTTTCCCTGACCTTCCGGAGGCGCATTAACAACACCACCCTCCACAGCACCCAATAACCGTTATGGAAGAAAAGAAAAGTTCGGTGGTTATTCTGATAGTCGATGACGACGAGCTGGTGCGGATGACGCTTAGCGTCCTGGTCGGCTCCTTTGGCTATCACTGCCTCGTTTCCGGAGACGGGGTGGAAGCCCTGGCCGTATTGAAATCGACCAAAGTCGACCTAGTGCTTACCGATATCGTCATGCCAGGCATGGACGGGTTGGAATTGTTGGAGCGCATCCATCAACAGCACCCCGACACCGATGTCATTGTGTCCACCGGATATCATGAAAAGGCCAGCTATGCAGAGGTGATAAAGGCGGGAGCCATCGATTTCATCAAAAAACCTATTGATCAGGCGGAACTCGAGGCCAAGTTGACCCGAGCCATTCGCGAACGGACGCTGGTTCGCAAGCTGGAGCTGCTGTCTCGCCAGGACGGTCTTACCGGCATCCTCAACCGGCGGGCCTTCGATGAACGTTTTTCGGCTGAGGTCGAGCGCGCTGCACGCCAGAACTATTCATTGATGATGGCTTTGATCGATATCGACAATTTTAAGGAGTACAATGATAAATTCGGTCACAACCAAGGAGACAGGGTTCTGATCGGCCTGGCCGAAATCCTCAAAGAATGCACACGCGAGAGCGTCGACACCTGTTTTCGCCTAGGAGGAGACGAATTCGCCGTTCTCCTGCCACAGGCCAACGCCAGTCAGGGAACCGAGGTGGTACAAAGAATCCTGCTTTCTTTTCTGGAGCGGAGTTTTTCCGGCACCAGCCTCTCCATTGGCCTGGTCTCCTGTCGGCGAAACAAAAAGGTGCCGAGGCACAAGGATGAACAGGCCATGAAGGAACGGGCCGATCAGGCCATGTACGAGGCGAAGAAAAACGGCAAGAATTGCGTCATCACGAAAATCTAAACGTTGCGCCGACTGGTTCGGTACGCCTCAGCCGAGCGCGTCCTTGTGAAAGGAACGATCCGGCTCCACCGGGTACCGGCCATCGAAACAGGCCAAGCAAAAATCATCGGCGGTCATGCCGGTGGCCCGCACCAGACCTTCCAAACTGAGATAGTGCAGTGAATCGAGACCGAGATAGGCGGCAATCTCGGGAATCGATTTGTTGTTGGCGATCAACTGATGAGCGGAGGGAAAATCAATGCCGTAGTAACAGGCATGACGGGTCGGCGGGCAGCTCACCACCATGTGTACTTCTCGTGCTCCGGCCTCGCGCAGGGCTCGCACCCGACTCTTGCCGGTGGTGCCGCGAATGATTGAATCCTCGACGATAATCACCCGTTTGTCCTTGAGAAAGGAGCGGACCGGATTAAGTTTGACCTTGACGTTGAAATCGCGCATCGACTGGGTCGGCTGGATGAAAGTGCGCCCCACATAATGATTGCGGATCACCCCCATTTCCAAAGGAATACCCGAGGCCTGGGAGTAACCGAGTGCGGCGTAGTTGCCGGAATCAGGAAAGGGCATGACGAAATCGGCATCGATTTTCGCCTCT
>CAYSON010000090.1:6219-9531 GCA_964432635.1 uncultured Desulfopila sp. | reverse complement strand
GAGGCTCTTTGCCAAGCAGGAGAAGACCCGACGGCCATCCTTAGGCGAGTGAACCAGACCAGCCCTGTGGAGGATATTCATGTGGCGGGAGACGGTGGCCATGGAAAGGCCGAGCATCTCGGTGATCTGGCAGACGCAGAGTTCATCGCGAGCGCGCAGCACCGCAAACGCCCGCAGGCGGTTGCCGTCGGCGAGGGCCTTTAATGTTTCGAGAATTTTTTGCATCAGCAGACCTATAATTGTATAGTTGTCGAAGTGACAAAATAAAATAGCGGGGGCGGGCGAGCTTGTCAAGCTCGCCGTACTCTGAAGGAGGAGGTTATGGGGCACGTGGCTGAGAACAAAACAACCGGGATCGGCGGCTGGTGGCGAAAGGCACGTGAGGCACTCTTCGCCGGCGAGCCGCAGTTTAATTGCCTGCAGGTTGAGGTGAGTTCCCGCTGCCCCGGCCGCTGCCTCTACTGTCCGCGTGCCGTGGCCGGTGTCGGATCGGGAATGGATATGAGCATGGCAGTGTTTTCGCGTGTTGCGCCTGTTTTCCGCTACGCCCAGCGGGTCCATCTCCAGGGTTGGGGGGAACCCTTTCTCAACCCGTCGTTTTTTACCATGGCCAGGATCGCCCAAAACGCCGGTTGCCGGGTATCGACCACCACCTGTGGTCTTGACATGAGCGAGAGCTGGGCCGAGGCGATTCTTGATACCGGCCTTGATATCGTCGCCTTTTCTCTGGTCGGCACCGATGAGGGTAGCAATCGACAGCGGCGTGGCGTTCCGTTTGATCGGGTCCGTCACGCCATTGCCACCCTGGCCAAGGCACGACGGCAACGGGGGGTGAGCGAGCCGCAGCTGCACCTCGCCTATCTGCTTCTCCCTGAAAATATTGAGGCCCTGGCGGGCTTGCCACGCTTGATGGAGGAACTGGGCGTTGCCGCCGCAGTGGTCTCGACCCTCGATTACCTTCCCGATCCGGCCCTGGCCGAGCACACCTTTGTCGCCGCCGACCGGGCCCTGCTCGGACGAGCGGCAACCCTTTTGGCAGAAACCGCCTGTGAGGCAGAGAGGTGTGGTCTCTCTCTCTATCATCAGTTTCCCCGAGCGCAGGGGGTAGGACATGGATGTCTTGAAAACATAAGCCGCTCGCTCTTTATCGCCGCTGACGGCATGGTCTCGCCCTGCGTCTTCACCAATGCCCCGGGCGCATCGGACGATCCGCGTCGCCGTGTCTTCGGCAATGTTCTCACCGAGGACCCACTCACTGTCTGGCGCACTCCCGCCTACAGAACCTTTCGTCGTGATCTGGCCGAAGGCCACCCACAATCGCCCTGTCTGACCTGCCGCAAACGTTTCAGCGGCCCTTGATGGCCTGGTTAGCCGGCGGGAAGCGAAGCTGGAGCGAAATTTGCTTGGCAAGAACAGAGAGTTCTCCCATGCTTGAGAGACGGAGGGTGAAATGGTGCGACCGAGATGGCTGTTGACAACGTTTCTTCTTTTGATCGTTCTTGGCCTGGCCCCGGCGGCAATGGCCGAGACTTTGCGGGCCGGGGTGGCGAGCATGATCACCCCGCTCAGCGCGGTCAAGTACTATCAGCAGGTTGTTGAATACCTTGGCGACCGTTTGGGGATGACGGCGGAGATGGTGCACCGCACCACCTACGACGAGGTCGACGTGCTCCTTGAACAGGGTGAGCTCGACGTCGCCTTTATCTGCTCCTCGCCCTATGTACTCAACCGCCAGAAATTTGGGGTCGAGCTGTTGGTGGCACCGCAGGTCGGCGGCAGCGTTTTCTACCATAGCAATATCATTGTCCATAAAGACAGCAATATCGAGACGTTCGAGCAGCTACGAAGCCGCTCCTTCGTCTTCGTCGACCCGAAATCGAACACCGGCCGCCTCTATCCCACCTATCTATTGGGACGAAGGCATGAGGTCCCGGAGACTTTTTTCTCATCCTTTCTCTATAGTTACAGCCATAACAAGTCGGTCGAGATGGTGGCTAAGAACCGCGCCGACGGGGCGGCGGTGGATTCCATCGTCTACGACTACATGGTGGCGACCGACTCACCCTACGCCGGGCAAACCAAGATCATCCACCGCTCGCCGCCTTTCGGCATCCCGCCGGTGGTGGTGCCGCCGACGGTGGCGCCGGCGCTCAAGGCCGCGCTGCGCCAGATCTTCCTGACGATGCACGAGGAAGAGCGTGGCCGCGCCATCCTCGCCGGGATGCGAATACAGCGTTTTGTCGAGGTGGATGACAGTAATTACCAACCGATCCGCGACATGGCGGTCTTTCTTGACAACCTGTCACCCCCGACCGCCCGGGAGAACCTCAAGGCCGCCGGCCTACGCCCGGCGACAGGAGACGTGGTCTTTTTCGGAGTGCTGCCCAAGGACAACCCGGTGACCACCTACGGTCAATACCAGCCACTTATCGACCACCTGAGCAGGGTGACCGGGAAGAAGTTCGAACTGCGACTGGAAAAAACCTATCAGGATGTGGTCGACAGCCTCGGCGAGGGGCGCATGCTCTTCGCCCTGCTCGGCCCGCTCACCTACCTCGATGCCAACAAGCGCTTCGGGGCGCCGCCCATCGCCCGGGCCAGAACCGCCCGCGGCGAGACCTTTTTCCGCACGGTGGTGGTCACCGACATGTACGGTTCGATCAGCGAGCTGTCGCAATTGGTCGACAAGAAGTTCGCCTTCGGCGCCTTGTGGTCGACCTCCGGCAACCTCATTCCTCGCTATATGCTTGCCTGGTCGGGCATTCATCTGGAAAATCTCAAGGAATATAAAAATTACGGCTATAATGAGACGGTGGCGAAGAAAGTGATCAGCAAGGAGTTCGATGCCGGTGCCATCAGCCTCTCCACCGCCGAGCGCTACCTGCCCTTCGGCCTGAAGATCATCGCCACCTCCGAGCCGATCCCCACTGGGCCGGTGGTGGTTTCTCCGCTTGCTCCGCCCCTCTTGGTGCGCAAGGTGCAGCAGGCCCTGCTCGAACTGGCCGATAAACCCGAGGGCAGGAAGGTGCTGGAAAAACTCGACCCCGATATCCAGGGCGGCTTTGTCGCCGCCTCCGATGCCGATTACGCTGATATCCGTAAAATGATCAACGACGTGCCGCTCACCTGCGGCAAGGCCTGTCATCCCAAGACGTCGTTCTAACAAGAGCCGAGATGAAGCTGTCGCTGCAGAAAAAGTTCCTCATCGTTGCCTTTCTCGCCATCTTTGTGGTGATTGCGGTGATCGGTGCCCTGGCCGCCGCCAAGACCCGCGCCGCCCTGCTCCAGGCCAGTGAGAAGCAGGGTTTGATG
>CAYSON010000090.1:431-6209 GCA_964432635.1 uncultured Desulfopila sp. | reverse complement strand
GTGCCCTGATCATCAATGAACTGATCTATGAAAAGCTTGGCCTGGTCGAGGAGGGAGGGCTGATCGACAACTATGTCCGCGAGCTTTACCAGCGCCAGGAACTCGATTTGCACTACGTGGCGGTGCTCGATACCGGCCTGCAGGTGATATCGCACAGCGATTTCGGACAGTTCGGTAAACGCCTCAACCACCCCTTGATTGACCGGGCGAGGCAGGACGACACCATCGTCATGCACCGCACCGCAGGAGAGGAAGGCGCCGAGGCCATGGAATTCGCGGTACCCCTGGCCATCGAGGGCAAACACTGGGGCATGCTGCTCTTTTCCCTCTCCCTGGAGGGGGTTGAGCGGGAAATTCGCGAGATGATCATCGAAATTTTCGGCTTGTCCCTGCTCGCCCTCTGCCTGCTCTTTGTTCTTGTTTATTTGCTCAGCCGCCATTTCATCAAGCCGATCATCGATTTGGCCGAGGCCATGGGCGAAGTCGAGGTGGCCATGGGGGAGAAATCGATGCCGGTGGCCGGCAGCGACGAATTATCGCGCCTGGCCGAGAGCTACAACGAGATGGTGCGTCGTATCCGCCATGCCGGCGAGGAGATGAAGCAGGCCCACGAGAAACTGCTGCAGTCGGAGAAGCTTGCCACCCTCGGGGTGCTTGCCTCCAGTGTCGCCCACCGCATCAATAATCCCCTCGGTGGCCTGTTCAACTGTCTGCGCCTGTTGCAGCGCCAGGGTGACGATCCCGCCTTCCGCGCCACCTACCTCGAGCTCATCGAGGAAGGACTGGTGAGCATCGAGAAGACGGTGGGCCAGTTGCTATGGACGGCGGGGCGGAGGGGAGAGGAAGAAAAACGCTGCCGACCGTCTCTGGTCGTTGCCGGAATCTTGAAATTTCTCGATTACCGCATGAAAAAGCAGAATATCGCCTATGTCGAGGAGAGCGCCGAAGACCTGATGGTGCCGGTGGCCCCCCACGATCTCGAGGAGATGCTCCTCAACACCATGATCAACGCCATCCAGGCCATGGAGACGGGCGGCACCCTGCGGGTGGTGGTGACTCGCGGCGAGGAGGGGGTAACGGTGATCGTTGCCGATAGCGGCGTCGGCATCCCCGAAGATGAGCTTGCCCGGGTCTTCGATCTCTTCTATTCGACCAAAAAGGCCGGCGAGGGTACTGGCCTGGGAATGTGGATGACCTACGAACTGGTCAAAAAGTACCACGGCAACATCAAGCTGGACAGCCGGGTCGGTGCCGGCACCACGGTGATCATCACCATTGCGGAGGGCGCATGAGCAAGAGCATTCTGTTGGTCGAGGACGAAAAAATCCTGCGCATTTCCCTGGCCGACGCCCTCAAGGCCGAAGGCTATACGGTGCTGACCGCCTACGACGGCAACGAAGGCCTGGCCCTGATCGAAGAGGGCGAGTTCTCCCTGATCATCACCGATATCCGCCTGCCCGGGGCGAGCGGCATGGACATTCTGCGCAAGAGCCTCAGTGACTCTCCACTGACCCCGGTGATCATGATGACCGGTTACGGCAGTATTAAAGACGCGGTGGCGGCGATGCGCTCCGGTGCCTACGATTACGTCACCAAACCCTTCGACCTCGACGAGTTGCTGGTCACCGTCGCCAAGGCCTTGGAACTGCAGTCGCTGACCGAGGAGAACATTCGCCTCAAGAAGGAACTGAGCAGCGTTTACGGCGGCCCCCATATCATCGGCGAGAGCAAGGCGATGCAGAACATCTTCGCCCTGCTCGGCAAGATCAGCCGCACCACCTCAACCGTGCTCATCCTCGGTGAGTCGGGGACCGGCAAGGAGCTGATCGCCTCGACTATCCATTACCAGAGCGGTCGCCGCGACAGGGCGATGATCCGCGTCAACTGCGCCGCCCTGCCCGCCGATCTCATCGAGAGTGAGCTCTTTGGCTACGAGAAAGGCGCCTTTACCGGGGCCGCGGCGCGTAAGCCGGGACGCTTTGAGCTGGCCGACGGCGGCACCATCTTTCTCGACGAGATCGGCGATCTGCCCCCGCTCACCCAAACCAAGATTCTCCGTGTCCTTGAGGAACGGGCCTTCGAGCGGGTCGGCGGCACCGCGCAGGTGCGCGTTGACGTGCGCATCATCGCCGCCACCAACAAGGATCTGGTCGAGGAAGTCGGCCAGGGCCGCTTTCGCGAGGACCTCTACTACCGCCTCAACGTCATCCCCCTGCAGTTGCCGCCGCTCCGGCAACGCCAAGCCGACATTCCTCTGCTCATCCAGGCTTTTGCCCGGCGCTTTAACGATCAACTGGGTACGGCGGTGTCCTTTTCCCCCGAGGCGGTGGAAATTCTCAGGAATTACGCCTTTCCCGGCAATGTCCGCGAGTTGCTTAACATCGTCGAACGGACCATTGCCCTATCCGGCGACAAGTTGATCAGGCCCGCCGATCTGCCCCAGCATCTCGTCAAGGCAAAGGCCAAGAAAACGGCGCTGGCCAGCCTCCACGAGGTGGTGGCCCAGGCGGAGAAGGAGCATCTTGCCGCCATCGTCCGACTGACCAAGGGTAATCGCTCCCGTGCCGCCGAGATCCTCGGCATCAGCCGCAAGAACCTCTGGGAAAAACTCAACCAGTACGGTCTTGAAGGTTAGGTCGACCCGTACCGGGGTGTTACCGATCGGTAACGCCATCGGCGCTGCCCTGGCCGATAACTCCCCGTTATCGCTTCGTTGATCGACAATTCCCCATTAATCGCGCCTTGGCTCGCCCCCGGCGTCCGCCTGGATTTTCGGTATCATCCCAAAATCACGAGACTTTTTTTGTGCGGTGGCCTATGGTTGTTACCTTTCGGTAACAAGGCCCGGCCACAGGAGTATGGCATGGAAAATGCTACATCGTGGTCGTGTGACGAAGAGGCGGTTGGCGATTGCGTTCGCCGGCCCAAAAGGTATGGGGCTCTATCAGCCCGGATAAAGGAGGAACAGAATGAGCCAGGAAGACATTCTCGTGGTCATGCAAAAGGACCTGGAGCGGGCGCTGCAGAAGTCGGCCAAGGATCGGCGATGGGCGATGCTCATCGATCTGCGCAAGTGCGTGGGCTGCCATGGCTGCACGGTTGGCTGCGTTTCTGAGAACAAGCTGCCGCCGAAGCTCCACTATCGGCCGGTGCATGAATATGAACGGGGCACTTTTCCCCGGGTGACCCGCACTTATTTACCGCGACCCTGCATGCAGTGCGATGATCCGCCCTGTGTCGCCGCCTGCCCCGAGCCGGGCAAGAATGGCGCCACCTGGAAGGAGACCGAAGGCGTTGGAGCCGGCATCGTGCCGATCAACTACGAAAAATGCATCGGCTGCGGCGCCTGTGTTGAAGCATGTCCCTACCACGCCCGCACCCTCGACGACGGCGGCTTCCACTCGCAGGGCATGCCGGCGTTGCAACGTTATGAAACCATGGCCTCCTTCGAATATGGCAAGAAACGGCAGCGCAGCAAGAAAGGGTTGCCGGTGGACAAGGCGCGAAAATGTCATTTCTGTCTGCATCGTCTTGCCGCCGGCCAGCTGCCGGTATGCATCACCACCTGTATTGGCCGCGCCGGTTACTTCGGTGACGAAAACGACGCCGAGAGCCTGATCGCTCGGGTAAAGAAGGCCAATCCCGTACAAATCCTCAAGGCGGAAGAAAAGACCGCCCCGCGCGTCTATTATGTTGCCCAAGAAAAGCTGGAGGTGCTCTATGACAAATAACAACCGCCCTGGCGTCACTCGCCGCGATTTCCTGAAAACCACGGCCATTGCCGGCTGCACCGCCCTGGTCGCCACGCAGTTCGATTTTGCCCACGGCCTCATCGCCCGGGTCGAGGCTGGGGAGTTGACCGAGTTCGAGGCCTACGAGTTGCTCAAGGCAGAGAACACCCTTTATTCGGCCTGTCTCAACTGTAACACCGGCTGCGGCATCAAGGTGAAGATTCTCGACGGGGTGGCGGTAAAGATCGACGGCAATCCCTACAACCCCTTTACCCTCCATCCCCACCTGGAGATGAAGGTCGCCCCCGAGGCAGCAGTCAAGGTCGACGGCGGGCTCTGCCCGAAAGGGCAGGCCGGCCATCAGGGTGCCTACGATCCCTACCGAATCACCAAGGTACTCAAGCGCGCCGGAGGTCGCGGCGAGAACCTCTGGCAGACCATTTCCTTCGACCAGGCGGTCAGCGAGATTGTCACTGGCGGGCAGTTGTTCAAGCATGTCCCGGGCGAGGAGAATCGTCAGGTCTCCGGTCTCAAGGAACTCTATGCCATAAAGGACAAAAAGGTTTTTGAGGAGATGGAAAAGGATATCGCCCTCTTGCGCAAGAAAAAGCCAGAAGAGCGGGCCCAGGCGATCGAGGAGTTCAAGAAGAAACATGCCGCCGGCCTCGATAATCTCATCGATCCCAACCACCCCGATTTCGGGCCCAAGAACAATCAGTTCGTCTATTTTTGGGGGCGCAAGAAGGGCGGCCGCTCCAATTTCGCCGCTTCTTTCACCAATGCCTTCGGCACTGTCAATACCCACGGCCACACCACCGTCTGCCAGGGTTCCCTGTATTTTGCCTGCAAGGGCATGAGCGAGCAGTACTCAGGCACCTCGTTCGTCGACGGGCAGAAATTCTACTGGCAGGCCGATCAGGAGAACAGCGACTACATCCTCTTTATCGGCGCCAACCTTTTTGACGGCAACTACGGCCCGACCAATCGCACCATGCGGATGACCCAGCGCCTTGCCGATGGCAAGCTGAAGATGACCGTGCTCGACCCCCGGCTCACCAAATTGGCGGCCAAGGCGCAGCGCTGGGTGCCGATCGTTCCCGGCACCGATGCCGCCTTCGCCATGGGCATGACCCGGTGGATTCTTGAGAACAAGAAATTTGACGCGACCTTCCTCTCCTGCTGCAACAAGGCAGCGTCCGCCGCCGTCAAGGAACAGAGCTGGAGCAACGGCCCCTGGCTGGTCAAGGTCGACAAGGACGGTAAGCCCGGTAAATTCCTGCGCGCCCATGAAATCGGCCTCAAGGCCGCCGAAAAGCGCAAGGACGAAAGCGGCAAGGAGTTCGATTTCGAATACCTGGTGGCGGTCAAGGACGGTAAACCGGTGGCTTTTGATCCCAACGACGGCAAGGAGGTGGTGATCGGCGAGCTCTTCGTCGATACGGCCCTCGCCGACGGCCAGGGCAAGGAGATCAGGGTTAAGAGCAGCCTGCAGCTGATGCTCGAAGCCAGCCGGGAAAAGAGCATGGCCGAATACGCCGCCTTGTGCGGCTGCGATGTCGCCACCATCGAGGCGGTGGCCAAGGAATTCACCAGTTACGGCAAGAAGGCCTGCGTCGACATCCATCGCGGTGCGGCCCAACATACCAACGGGTTCTACAATATCGCCGCCTGCATGAATCTCAACCTCTTGGTCGGCAACTTTGACTGGAAGGGTGGGATGATCGCCCCCTCGACCTACAACTTCGACGGCACCAGCAAAAGCACGGACAAGCAGCCCTTCAACTTCAAGGACATCGGGCCCAAGGGGGTCAAGATCTTCGGCACCTCGATCATCCGTCACGGCATGAAGTACGAGGAGTCCAGCCTCTTCACCGGCAAGGAGAGCTATCCGGCCAAACGCAACTGGTGGCCGCTGGCCTCCGACGTTTACGAGGAGATCCTGCCCTCCATCGCCGACGCTTACCCCTACGGGGCCAAGGTGGTCTTCTCCTACATGGGGGCACCAACCTATTCCCTGCCCGCCGGTCAGACCCAGATTGCCGCCCTG
>CAYSON010000090.1:0-421 GCA_964432635.1 uncultured Desulfopila sp. | reverse complement strand
GGAAGCGGTGCCCTCCCTCTGGACCCATCGCCACCTGCTTGATCTCGAGCGGCTGCCGCTTTATATCGCCAGCGACATCCTCATCGGGCCGACCTCCATGTATGCCGATTACATCATCCCCGACCTCCATTTTCTTGAACGTTGGGAGTTCCAGGGGTCGCATCCCAACATGCCGGTCAAAGTGCAGCCGATCCGCCAGCCGGTGATCGCCTCGCCCAACGAGATCGTCAAGGTCTTCGGGGTCGAGCAGCCGATCAGCTACGAGACCTTCTGGCTGGCTCTCGCTGAAAAACTCGGCCTCAAGGGCTTCGGCAAGGACGGCTTCGGGGCCGGCCAGGATTTCACCCGTCCCGATGATTTCTACATCCGCATGGTCGCCAACATTGCCTTGGACAGCAAGGATGCGGTGGCCGACGCCACT
>CAYSON010000089.1:0-9649 GCA_964432635.1 uncultured Desulfopila sp. | reverse complement strand
GGTGGCCAATGTGGCTGAGAGGACGGTACCCTATGGGGTCATCGATCCTACCCTGCTGCCCATAGGCTACTCTGGCAGGGAAGTGTTGCACTACGATGTTTCCTGGACCGGGGGAATTAAGATCGGTGAATTGCACCTGGAAGTTAACCGACTCGAGGGAGCCACGGATGAGTTCGAGATCCGCGCCACCGTTACCACCAAGAATGGCGCGGTCGATCTCATTTATCCGATCAAGGATCTTCATGTCACCAAGGTGCGCGGACCGAAGCGGCTGCCCTATCACTACGAGATCTGGCAGAAGGAGGGATACCGCTACCGCGCTCATCGGGTGCTGCAGTATAACCAGGAAGGCGGTGAGATCATCTACATGAAGAACAACAAACTGGAAGGGGTGTTCAAGATCGACGGAGAGACAAATAATGAATTCTCCTCCTTTTTTAACAGTCGCTTGATGGATTTCCCTGTGGGCAGTGGCTTTATTGTCCCCACCTTTGCCGATAAAAAGCGGGTCGAGGTGGTGGTCAACGCCATCAGCGAACAATTGTTGGAGGAAACCCTGCTCGGGACGGTGAGTACGGTGGAGATCATGCCGATCATGACCTTCAAGGGGCTCTACGACAAGCGAGGGGATACCGTTATTTGGTATACCAACGATGAGTGCCGAGTGCCGGTGCTGATCAATTCAAAGATCATCATCGGTTCCCTCACCGCCGAATTGTCCGCTTACGACAACCCGGCCTGCCACCGCTATCCGGCGGTAGCGAACAAACAGAATTAAAACGAGTTATCATCCAATATCTACAGCAAGGAGCAGCAGATCATGACAACCGCACCAGTGCTTTACACCGATCTTCCCGATCTCGTTCTCAAACATCGGGGAAAGGTCAGAGATATGTACGAGATCCCCGGCCATCCCGAAGTGTTGCTGATGGTCGCCAGTGACCGTATTTCCGCTTACGATGTGATCATGAACGAAGCCATTCCCGGCAAGGGGGCGATTCTGACGCAATTGTCGCTGTTCTGGTTCGAACTGCTCGGTGGCATCGTCGAGAACCATCTGCTAACTGCCAAGGTCGAGGAATACCCGGAAATTTGCCGCTCCTATCGCCAGCAATTGGCGGGGCGGTCGATGCTGGTCAAGAAATGCCGGCCGCTGCCGATCGAGTGTATCGTCCGCGGCTATCTTTCCGGATCATTCTGGAGCGCCTACAAAAAAGACCCTGTGGTCTGCGGCTTTCGCTTGCCTGCGGGAATGAAGGAGTCAGAGAAATTTCCGTCGCCGCTCTTTACCCCCTCGACCAAGGCGGCCCTGGGCAGCCACGACGAAAATATCTCGCTTAAAGAGACTGCCGACCTGGTTGGCGCGACACGGGCCCAGGAAATCGCCGATGTCTGCCTTGGCCTCTACCAGAAAGCCGCAGACTATGCCCTGGGCAAGGGGATCATCATTGCCGACACCAAATTTGAGCTGGGCGAGGTGGACGGCAAGCTGATTCTCATTGACGAGGTGTTAACACCCGATTCTTCGCGCTTTTGGCCGGTGGATCGCTATACCCCGGGCACTGGGCAACCGAGTTTTGACAAGCAGTACCTACGTGATTACCTGTCCAGCCTTACCTGGGACAAGACGCCACCTCCTCCGGTCTTGCCAGCGGAAATCGTCGTCAAGACCCGGGAACGATATGAGGAGGCACTGGTACGCATCACCGGGCACACCGTCTAATCCTCTCTGCCAAAAGAACAACGACCGGCATCCCTGTCGAGCGGGGTGCCGGCACCCCTCCTCAGGCGCCGGCGTCGAGACAGTAACGCAAAACCGACTCGAGCGACTGATCCTGATAGTTGTAATCGGCCTCCATCAATACCTTGGGCGTGACCCTGGTACTGGCGAGAAGCATCTCGTTGGCCATCTCACCGAAAATCGCTTTAACCATGAAGGCGGGAATCTTCATCAGCACCGGCCGATTGAGTACCCGACCAAGGGTCTCAGAGAGGATGCGGTTGGTGGTGGGGATAGGGCTGACCACGTTGACCGGCCCTTTGATCTGCGGCTTCTTGATGATGAAGTCGACAATCTCCACCAGGTCGCGGATGCTGATCCAACTGATGAACTGCTCGCCGCTGCCGACGATGCCGCCGACACGTGCCTTGAAGGCCGGCACCATCTTCCATAGAGCGCCGCCTTTGGGACTGAGCACCATGCCAAAACGCAGGTTGACGGTGCGAACGCCCATGGCCTCCAGTCGCCCCGCCTGCTTTTCCCATTGTCGACAGACATCGGCCAGGAACCCCTTACCCAGCGGGCTGTCCTCGTTGAAAATTTCATCCAGGCTATGGCCGTAATAGCCGACCGCGGAAGCGCACAGGACTACCTTGGGTTTCTCACCCAGCGTAGCGAGATAGTCGATCAGCTGGCGCGTGCCTTCCATTCTGCTTTCCAGGATGCGCTCCTTCTTGGCGGTGGTCCAGCGTCCGTCGGCAACATTTTCTCCGGCAAGATGGACGACGGCGTCGAAAACGTGGTCGGTAGTAGTCGGCAGGGCTTGGGTGGCCCAGATCTGCTGACTGTGTTGCTCTCGATTACGCTGCAGACATTGCAGCGAGTGCCCTTTTTTAAAAAGATGTTCAACAAGGGCATTGCCGATGAGCCCGGAACATCCGGTGACCAAAGTTTTCATGCCTCGTCCTCCCGTTGAGCGTTTGATGTCGACTGTTCTTCCTGTGGGGAACTGACGGATCTCGTTCGAACCAGCAGCGCCTCGATGATCTGCTCACACACCTCTTCCTGGCTGATCAGTGAGCTCTCCACAACGATGTCAGCGTACTGGCGATACAGCCGCAATCGCTCGGCGAAGAGATTCTCGAAACTTTGCTCCGGTCGTTTGGCGAGGCCCCGGGTGTGATAGTTACGAATGCGCTGTTCGAGAATGGCTAACTCGGTGTGAAGAAACACTACTGTGCCGTGTCGTCGCAGATGGCGCATGGCAGGCTCACTATAGGCGGCGCTCCCCCCGGTGGCAATAACCGTATCCTCGCAAGCTACGGTGAGCAGCACTCTTTCCTCCACTTGCCGCAGAACCATATGGCCTCGGCTGTCAACAATCTCCTGCAGGGTACACATCTCATCATTTTGGATGAGAATATCGGTATCGAGAAAGGACTTGGCAAGCATCTTGGCAAGAATGACGCCAACGGTGCTTTTGCCGGAACCCGGCATGCCGATGAGGACGATATTGGTCTTGTGGTCTTTCATCATTCTTCATACTATAAGGCAATATATGGAAACGTTGAAGTCGTAGCCATGGTGATTTGGGCGATAGGCACTCTACCCCGCTTTCTTTGCTTGCGCCATGGCTGAGTAGAGGGAGATAGGCTTGATCGTTGCAATTGCAGCGAAAAGAAGTGCCGCCAACCACAACATCGGGTAAGCTGCTGCCGCTATGGCGCTTGCGATTGTCGTGGCGCCCGGTTGATTATCGGCCCTACTTTCATAAGAGGAAACCCGCATGGAACTATGGAACAAAATAGTCGAGTGGTACGACAGCACGCAGGTGCACCAGCAGATTCGCGATGTTGACTATGTCGGTCTTTTCACCAATCCCTGGTTCATCGTGCCCTTTGCTTGTCTGGTCGGCTGGTTTGTCTATAAGCAGAAGTGGAAGGACATCATCATTATCGCCATCTTCGTCGCTGTGTGGTGGGTGTCGGGGACGCCATACATGCAGACCTTGATCGTCAACGGCGAGTTGCAGATCGGCAAAATCTTACCGATGATGTTCGGCGGCGCCGCCGCCATGGGCGTGGTCATCTATCTGTTGTTCGGCCGTTCCGATTGAGTGGGGGAGCCATGCGTTTTCGTAACGGTGTTTTCATCATCACTGAAGAGGATCATTGCCCGCTCTACAACGTGCGTGAGGAACTTCTGGTGAGCGAGGGTATTCTCACCTTGCAGGCAGGCAAGCCCACCTGCTTGGTGCTTGCCAGCGACATCATCGCCCTGACTTCGTCCCAGGAGAGCTATGAGAGTTATTCCCAAGGCTCCACCGCCAAGGCGAAATTCGAATGCGGCGGCTGTATTGGCGTGATACGTTTTGAGTACAAGAAAGAAAAAGAGTTTGCGACATTGCAAATGAAACTTTTGGCGGCGGCGGAGCGACGAGAGAAAATCAAGGAAACTGCAAGTTTCGCCGGTTTGTTGCGGAGCATCGATATCTTTTCTCCCCTTTCCGACGAGGATCTGCTCGATCTCGCCTCCCTGCTCGAGCTGGTCGAATATCCCTGGCAGTTTCCAATTACCCAGAAGGGCGATCCCGGCAATCGCCTTTATATTCTCCTTTCCGGCAAAGCCGAGGTCATTGATGAACACGGCGTCACTCTGGTGGAATTGGATAAGGGCGAGGTCTTTGGGGAGATGAGTCTGCTTTCGGGGGAGAGGGTGTCGACCACCATTATGGCGGCCGAGACCTGCCAGGTGGCGGTGATGAACCACAAGAATTTCCGTCATATTCTCAACCGTTTTCCTACATTGCAGGTCTTTTTCTACAAATTGCTGGTGAGCCGTATCACCAAGATGAACCTGCAGCGTGCCGAGGAACTCGCTTCTGGGATGGTCGGGCAGTTGACGGATATATCCATGGTTGAATTGTGTCAGATGATCAACGTCAATCAAAAGACCGGGCGCTTGAATCTCGAAGTCGCCGAGGGTAAGGCCGTGCTGATGTTCAATGAAGGGGAGTTGATCTATGCCGACATCAGCGGATACACCGGCAAAGAGGCGTTTTATCGAGCCTTGGCGCTTAATAGCGGCCGTTTCAAATTCATCCAGGGTATCTCTGAGAAGGAAAAGCGTCACGACGTTATCGGCGGTTTCATGGGCATGCTGATGGAAGGAATGAAGCGGCTTGATGATCGCAAACATTGAGCCGAGGGAAGCGGGAGGGGAGGCGGATTGAACGGAGGCCAATGTACCGACGCGAACTGAAGGCACGTCTGCTGGCGATCCTCGAGAGGAACCAGTTCGACGATTTTCTAGACTACGTATCGCAACATCCCGCTCACGCCCTGCTTGCCCCCCTGTTTTCCGCCCTCTGCCACCCTTTGGCGAAAGTGCGTGGGAATGCAGTGCGAGCTTTTAGCATTCTGGTACCGCGCATGGCCGAAACAGATATGGAAGCGGCGCGTATCGTCATGCGCCGCTTTCTATGGTCGCTCAATGAGGAGTCCGGGGGCATAGGGTGGGGGGCGCCGGAGGCCATGGCCGGGATACTTGGCGCCAGCCCCTTGTTGCGTCGGGAGTATCTGCACCTGCTCTGCTCGTATATGAGGGGCGATGGTCCGGAGCTTTTTCAGGATGGCAACTTTCTCGAACTGCCGATGCTGCAACGCGGTCTGCTGGCAGGCATGGGTGATCTGTGCCGAGATCATCGCCATGAAATGGTCACCCAGGGCATTGGTGGCGATCTCCGAGCCTATCTTGCCTCTCCGGACCATCAGGTGGTCGGTCTAGCCATTCGCTGTCTCGGTTTTTTGCAGGAAACGGTGGCTGCCCCTGACATTATTGGTTTTCTCGACCATCCCGGCAGAGTCGATGTGTTGGTGGCGGGAGAGGAAAAAACGATGACGGTGGGTGAACTGGCCGAAGAAAGTCTCGCTATGATAGCGACAGAGGCGAATGCCGCTGATCCACAGGCGATACAGGGAGCGGAGGAATGACATATAATATCGAGATGATGGGGGGGGCGGCTCTGCCGGCCCTGTCAGCCGAGGATGCCTGGAGGGATTGGCGGCACTGTGGCGGTGCCCATGGCGAGACCACCGTCCATCTGTAAAACGGTGCCGGTGAGATAGGTGGCTTCCACTGCCAGGTAGTAGACGGCATCTGCCACCTCCTGCGGATGTCCGGTGCGTCGCAACGGAATCGCACCCAAAATATCCTCTTGTTCCATCTCGCTCAAGGCGGCCCACCCACGAGTACCTTCGCCGTGGCGAGAGCGAATCAGTCCGAGCATCAGTTCGTTGACGCGGATGTTTGGTGCCGCTTCCCTGGCCCAGGTAGTAGTGAAAGAGCGCACACCGCGGTTGGCGGCGCTATAGCCGTCACTGAAGAAGGGGGCCGTCGGCCCGCTCCGTCCGAGCAAGGCGGCCACCGAGGATATGTTCACCACTGCCCCACCTGGGCGGCCTTTGATCAATGGAAAAAAGTAAGTGTAGAGCAACCATTTGGCGGTTAACGTCGTGGCCAACTCGAGGTCCCATTGGTGCTGGTTGTGGGGCAGAGAGTAGGACCCATGGACAATCGGCATGCCGCCCCGTTCAATGTTGTTGATCAGGTAATCGATCGCACCGAATCGCTGTTGGACTGCGGCGGCAAAAGCGGCTACTTCCTCGCCTAAGCGAAGATCGACGGGATGCGCGTACCACTGGCACCCGATGCGGTGCAATTCCTCCTCCATCTCCGCGATGGATTCCGGCCAATCGTAAACCGGCAGAATCAGGGTCGCTCCTGCGGCTGCGAATTTTCGTGCGATAGCGCGGCCGATGGGTCGGGGACCACCCGGAACCAGGACCAATTTTCCCTTAAGGTTCATGGTATTCAATATAAGAGGCGATTGAGTCGAGGCGGTGCTGGCTCGGCGATGGGCTGGTCGCTATCAGCTTGACGGCGCGCTCCAAACAGATAAAGCAGGTTGTCGTCCATAGACAACTGGCGGTCGTAGCTGGCAAGTATGTTGCCGCTCTCCGGAAGAATGAGGCGCGTTGACACGTAAAGGTTGCGATCGGAACGGGAGAGGGTGCCGGCGAGAATGGCCTGTGCCTGGATTTCTCCACTGATTTTGCTCAAGTCACGGGAAAGCACGGTCTCCCCAGATTTCGGCTCGATGGAAACGGTTTTGGTTAATTTTATCTCTCGCACGGTAAAGCCATGCTGCACCAGGCGTGAGGCCATATGTTCCTGGAGCAGACGGCCGAAAGGGGAGGTTTGGGCGAGGTCGTTGTTGTCGACGATGGTGGCGACCATTACCGGCATCTCCGGGTGGCGTGGAATGAGGGGAGGCAGCGATCGATCGACGAGGTTGTCGGCGATGTCGTAGGCAAAGGCGATGAGATCGGTGTCTTTGCCGAGGATCCCACCGAATCCTGTGTCATTGAGGTTTGAGCAGCCGCTACTGAGGGAGGAGGCGAGGAAAAGAATGACAACGACATATGGCATTAAAAAAGGCATCGGCCTGACCTTGGTCATCGTTATATCTCTTTTTCGTTAGTAGGCTCGGGGGGGAGACCCTGTTGTGGTGCCGGTCGCACTGTTTCCGGTAGAGGGAATTCCTTTTCCTGCCTTTTTTGTTGGTTGCTGTTGGTCAATTGCAGGGTTTTGGCCTGAGGGAAGTTGTGCTGATAGTGCCAGAAATCCTGGTCGTTAATGTAATAGATGTCTGAGGCGCGGAACAGATATGTGTTGCCTCTCTGCATGGAGGTGGTGATAATCACCTCGTAGTGGCCATGAGTGGTGAAGTTGGAATTGGCGACATCGAGGGAGGTGCCGATGGCAAGGCTGACCAACTCATAGGGGGCGTTGCGTAATACCAGAATGGCGGCCGAGAGGCTGGTCAAAATCCCTGGCTGCAGGGTACGCAGCCTTTCGTTGCTGTGACGGACAGTCTGCACCTTGTAGTTGATTTCCAGGCTTTCCTCATCACTTTTGGGTTTAGTAGGAATGCTGAATCCCACCAGGCTGGTGACCAGGAGGTCGTGAAAGGCCTCGTTAAAGGCGCTCGTTTCGTTGGGAGCGCAGGGGTGGGCGTCGTTACCGCAGGTCTTCTTGACAGAGACAGCTTGGTTGATATTGTCGGTGATGATCAGTTCGTTGTTGATGCGGTTGGCGAGATCCGCCGCAAGTACCTGCCAATGGTGCGAGGCCTCCATCTTCTGCTGCTGCGAGTAGGGATAAGTGATAGGCTCGGGAATGCGCGAGGCACACCCGCCACCAAAAAGAGCAAGGAAAAGAAGGGCTGGAAAAATGGGCATATGATCCTCCCCGGGCAGGGGTCGGGTTGGTCGTTACGGTGTAGAAAGTAACGGTGTTGATGCTTCGGTTTAGATCGCCAGCTTGAAACAGGTTGACACGACTGTATCGGACGGTCCTCTAGAAAGTAAAGGAAAATATGTGATTCTGCATAGCTATATTGGTGATGCGGAGGTATATGTAACCATGTCAACGAAGGAATACCATCGCCGCAATCAGCTCGGAGCGGCCACACCTGGGGAGACATCGGTCTCAAGCTTATTTGGTCTCTATGAACATTGATCTCCATATCCATTCAACCTACTCTGACGGCAGCATGAGCCCGACAGAGGTGGTGCGTGCAGCTCACCGCCTTGGTCTTACGGCAATCTCTCTCACTGACCATGACACCATCGACGGCATCGAAGAGGCCATGGAAGTCGGTGCCGACCTGGGGGTGGATGTAATACCGGGGCTGGAGTTGAGCGTTACTTGTGAAGAGATCAGCGTCCACCTTCTTGGCTATTTCTTCAACCGAGTCAACATCCAGCTACAAGAGGTGCTCGGTCGTTTGCAGGATGGTCGGAAAACTCGCAATACAGCCATTCTCGCCCGACTCAACGCCCTTGGCATAGAGATCACCGAGAGGGAGCTGGCCGCTACTTCCGGTCATGGACAGAGCGGCAGGCCCCATATTGCCACCTTGCTGGTACAAAAAGGAGTGGTCGGCAGTATGGATGAGGCCTTTTGCCGCTATTTGGCGAGGGGTGGAAAGGCCTACCAGTCCCGCTATGTGCTAACGGCCGAGGAGGCCATCGCCATTATCAAAGATGCCGGCGGCCTGACCGTATTGGCGCATCCTCAACAGTTGGAAAAGGCCGGTAAAAATATCAGCGCCGTTATCGAACGACTGCGAGCGTTAGGCCTTGACGGAGTCGAGGCCTACTATCCCACCCATTCGCACTCCTTTCGCAAGAGACTCTTGGCCATCGCCAGGCGTCTGGGACTGCTCGTTTCCGGAGGAAGTGACTATCATGGCGATCTTCGCCCAGGGACAGCGATGGCCTGCGGTGGCTCTCTCGTGCCCGGCCATCTGCTTGAGACCATGAAGGCTCGGTTGATTGCTGATTGATGCCACCTCAGCCTAAAAGAGAGAAAAAAGGTATCTGCTATGTCCATGTACTCGATACTCATTGTTGACGACGAGCCCAACTACCTCATTGTTCTTTCTGAACTTTTGAAAGATGAGGGTTTTGAGGTTTTTACCGCTGCGGATGGAGCTTCCGGTCTGAAACTGGTCGAAGATGTTGACCTCGACCTGGTGGTTACCGACATGCAGATGCCGGGGATGAACGGTCTTGAGTTGCTGCATAAGGTCAAAGAGAAGAACCGCGATCTGCCGGTTGTGGTGATTACTGCCTACGCCGAGGTTGAAAAGGCGGTCCAGGCCATGCAGGCCGGGGCATACAGTTATCTCGCCAAGCCCTTTTCCAACGACGAGCTGATTATCACCCTCAATAAGGCGGCGCAACTTTATTCTCTCGTTCGCGAGAATACCCGTCTGCGCGACGAAATCAAAGGAAAGAGCGGTTTTGCCGGCATGGTCGGGAAGAATCCGCGTATGTTACAGGTCTATCAGCTGATCGAAAA
>CAYSON010000088.1:0-9672 GCA_964432635.1 uncultured Desulfopila sp. | reverse complement strand
CCCCAGATAAGCACGGTGGCCAGGTAGCAGAGACTATTTTTCATCACACACTCCACGGGAGAATCTTTTTGATAGATGAGAACAGCAACTCGCCTCAGCCCCGCCGGCGACACAACTCCCCGGCCATCTGCCCCAGGGCCTCCACGGCCCAGCGGGTTTTGTCGGAAAAGAAGGCACCATTGAGTCGCAGGCAGTTACGATAATCGCCACGGGTGGAGAAAATCCTCCCCGGGGCAAAGGAAATCCGCTCCCGCTCCGCCCGGGCGTAGAGGTCGACGGTATCGACCTCCGCCGGCAGTTCCAGCCACAGGGAAAAACCGCCCGAGGGACGGGTCACCCGGGTACCGGGCGGGAAAGAAACGGCGATGGCCTCGGCCATACGCGCCAGCCTGGTGGCGTAGGCCTTGCGGATGGCCCGGAGGTGGCGGGCGTAGCCGCCGTCGGCGAGAAACTCGGCCACCGCCAGCTGGCTGGGGCTGGCCGAGGCGATGTTGGTCGCCAGCTTGCGGTGCAGCACCGCTTCGAGATAGCGCCCCGGGGCGATCCAGCCCACCCGGTAGCCGGGGGCCAGGGTCTTGGAAAATGAGGAGCAGAGCAGGACGTTGCCGTCCCGGTCCCAGGCCTTGCAGACACTCGGACGCTCCTCTCCGTGGCACAGGTCGCCGTTGATATCGTCCTCGATGAGCGGCACCCCAGCGGCGGCGAGGAGCGTGGTCAGTTCGCGCTTTCTGTCGTCGCTCAAGCAGCTGCCGAGAGGATTGTCGAAGTTGCCGATGACCAGACAGCACGAGATGGTATTGGCGGCCAAGGCCGAACACAGGGTGGGGAGATGCAACCCTTCGCTCGGCGAGGTGGGGATCTCGATCACCCGCAGGTCGAGCAGATGCAGCATCTGCACGAAGTTGAAATAGATCGGCGAGCCCATGGCCACCGTATCCCCCGGCCGGGTCACCGCCTGCAGGGCGAGAAAGACCGCCTCGGAGGCACCGCCGGTGATGATGATATCGTCGGCGCTGAGGGTGCAACCGGCCTTGAGCATCCATCGACCAATCTGGCTGCGTAGCCGACCGTGGCCATAGCCGGTGGCATAGGCGGTGCTCTCGCCGGGATGGTTGCGGCAGACAGTGGCCATGATCCGCGAGAGCTTGGCGGAGGGTACCAGGGTGGGGTCGGGAATGGCCGCCCCGAATTGCACCTTGTCACCATCGAGGGTGGCGCGCATCAGTTGCGCCACCAGAGCGCTGGAACTGATCTCGCGCGGGGCGACGTCGCGGTCGACAACCTTCGGCTCACGGGGTGGTTCCGCCGGACGCGGGCAGACATAATACCCCGACTGCGGTCGCGCCGCGATCAAGGAGCGATCCTCGAGATGGGTATAGGCGGCCTTGACCGTATTGATGCTCACCTGTGCCTGGCGGCTCATTTCACGAATCGACGGCAGGCGATCACCAACGCGAAAGGTGCCGCCGAGAATCAGGGCGGCGACCCGCTCTGCCACCTGTTGATGAAGAACTGTTTCCATAACGACGTCCGGGGTAAGGGTTTGGCTCATAATACCGTTTGCATGGGAAGATATTGTACCCAACGAGTCCAACTTTTCCAGACACAATACACCCAAGAGCCAATGGACACAGTATCAATTGATTGTTTACAGTAAGGGCACAGTTGCTGTTTCTCCAAATTATTTCCGACCGCGGTCGAATACTCTATTGACCGACGGTCGGTCGATGTGGTAAAGAGGCCACATCAGACCACCGACCACCCGCCGGGGAAGGGTCGCTCAACAGGCAACGTCAACCATCGATAACAACCATGAAAGAAGCCACCATCCCCTTACGAGAAACGATTAAAAACACCGCCCGTCATCTCTTTGCCAGCGTCGGCTACGAACAGACCACGGTGGAGAACATCCTTGAGGAATTGTCGCTGCCCGGCAATCTCTTCTTCTCCCTTTTTCCTTCCAAGGATGAGTTACTCGAGGAATTATGGTCCGAATAGTCAAGGCCCCGGAGGAACGTCGTAGCGAAATTGTCGAGGCGGCGCGCATCCTCTTCCTCCACAAGGGCTACGAATCGACCACCATGCACGACGTGATGAAGGCCCTGGGCGTCGCCAAGGGCACCATCTATCACTATTACGGATCAAAACAAGAACTGCTCGACGCCGTCCTGCGACAACTGATTGAGAGCGAGCGGCAACGTGTGCAAAAAGTCTTCGACGCTCTGCAAGGCGATGCCCTCAACCGCTTCAGACAACTGATCATCGCCATCAGCTTGGAAAACCATGACCAGGCCTTTATCGACAGCCTGCACAAACCGGCCAATGCCGGGATGCATGTCCGGCTCCATGCGGCAACAGTCACCATGCTCGCTCCCTTCTTCGCCGAGCTCTGCAAGCTCGGCATCCAAGAGGGTGTGATGCACGCTGAACATCCTTTGGAAACCTCCGAGTTCATCCTCGCCGCCACCACCTTTCTCACCGATATCGGCATCTACCCATGGAGCACAGAGCGGTTACGAAAACGCATCATCGCCATGCCCGATCTGATCGAACGGCAGTTGGGAGCCCCACCTGGCTCCTTCGCTTTCCTGCGCACCCCGCTGAGCGAAGGAGTAGATCTGGAAAACCCCAACGATCAGTGAAATACTCCGCAAGGGTGACCATTAACGGATACCAATCTTCTCACAACACACATTTTCTGAGGTAACAGTATGAACCACTCCGTGATTTCCTGTGCCGCCGCCCTGGCACTGTCCCTCCCCTGCAGCCTCTTCGCCGGGCAACAACCAAACACCGGTTTCAACGCCGAGGTCACCATCGGTGCCGCCATCATCAGCAGCGCCGACAACCTCTTACCCGGCAGCTCGGAAAGCACCCTGAACAGTCTTGATCAGGGGGCCAAGACCACCACCAAGGTTCTTCCGATTATATTGCCGGAACTGAGCTACCGCTTCGGCGTCGACGGCCGCTCGTCATGGTATTTCAACCTGGTGCCGACCACCGTCGAGGCCGGTTTCTTTGCCCCGACCACCGGCATGACCCACACCCTGCCCGGCATCGCCACCTTTGATGCCGGCTTCTTCTATCTGCCCATGGCCGAGGTCTACAAAAATCCCTACGTGGTCGGGGAAAGGCGCCAGGAGACCGACGTGGTCGGCTGGGGCAGCTACCTCGCCGCGAACGACATCGCCAACACTCCTCTGCGTTTGCAGGCGGCGTTGCTCACCGCTGATGTTGACGACGATCAGCTGGCTCGTCTCTTTCCCAGCCTGGCCCGCGATGGCGAAATCTACGAATTGAGTGTCGGCTATGGCTTGTTGCAGGGGCAGCCCTTTTCTCTCAAGCCCCAGGTGAGCCTGCGTAAAGGCGAATTCGACGGTGAGGCCAGCTCTTTTACCAAAATCAAAGTGGAGCTGGCCGGGATGTATATCGCCGGCCGATTCTTTTTCATGCCCCGCCTCTCCTATAGTCACAGCGAACATGACGAGCGGGACCCGGTATTCGACGACATCCTCAAGGAAAACGGCTATGGCTTGAATCTCTTGGTGAAGTATCAGGGCCTGATGGATATAGAGCAGCTCGGCCTGCTGGCCATCGCCGGCTATTCCATCAGCGACGCCAATGAAAACTTCTACGACAGCGAGACATTGGTCTGCGGACTTGGTTTGAGCTACAGCTTTTGAGTGGTGTCGGTCGCCACCTCCCCTTTCCCGGAGGCGGCGACCGCTAGGGACAAGGAGCGGTGACGTGCTCAGGAGAGGAGCCGCTGCGCCAACTCTTCCTTGGTGGGAATGACCGTAGATTTCCAGCCAATCGAATTGCTCACTGCGCCTTGGTCGCTTCTTTTCACCCTTTCCCCTGGCTGCGGTAATTTTTTCGAACATAAACGCCACTCGTCGCGGCACATAATGCCGGCAACATGCTCGAGCATGATGGGAAAAAGGTCGAAAGCGGTGATCTTTCGCCGGTGCAACAACTTCATCCGAGAGGCCAGCAAGGCCTCTTTCTCTTTCTGGGCGATGCACCCCCGATAGACCTCGATCTCCTTGCCTAAGAGTCGGCGCTGCTGATCGCCTGGGGGAAGCACGGACATGCGGGAGCAGTAGTGGTCCTCCTTGAGGAGCAAATGGTATTGGAGATCAGCCAGGGTCGTTTGGGGATGGTTCAAGGCCTCCATCGACCTCGACTGGCTGCTGAGATGCACATAGCGCTGCCGTGTGCTGTTTAGTGTTTGCTCGATGTCGGAGATCAACCTTTTCCTGATGGCCGGGGGTAGGCTATAGGAGAGCTCCTCCAATTGCCGCCGGTGTTCCCGACATTTTCCGGCAAGATTACGCCGGGCAATTTGCCAGAACTGCCAGCTGTGCCCTTTGATTTCTTCATCCGGCAGGGCAAACAAGTCCTCGATCAGCGTCGAGTCGACCTTGACCTGGGGATGCTTTAGCAGAAACTCACGGTAGTTGCTGGCAAAGCGCTGGTCGATCTCTTGGTTGAGCATGAGGATGTAGTGGCGCGCCTCATCAAAACAGGTAACCCCGATGGAGGTCTCGAACATCATCGCGATGGTGGCGTACCAATCCTGAAGATGGAGAATCGTGCCGACCTCGGATTCCCCGTAAATACGACGCAACTGCTCGACGAAGAGCAAGTTGGACAGGGTCATATTGCTCGGCATGCCCGCCGGGACGATGCCTTCAATCTGGTCGGTGCCGACGTCGCCTCCGGTTTCCAGGTCGATCACCCCCAGTTCCATGTCGTCATCGGCGATAAAGAGGTTGTCGACCTTCAAGTCACGCAGCACCAGTCCTATCTGCTTCAGGGCTACGAGGAGTGCGAGCAGTTTGTCGCCGATCTTGCGCATCTTGCTGGAAGCATAGCCAAAGGCGCTGCAGCGCGCCTCACGCTGCAAGAGTTGGATATAGCGGGGCACCGCTCCCGTCTCCCGCAGTTCTTGTCCTAGGACCTCGCCCAGGCGCCATGCCAGCTCTTCACCGTCGCCGTCCTCGGGCTGCCAGTCGCGGAAAAACTTCTCGCCGCTGACCCTCTCGCCGAGAGCCCGGCGGACAAACCATTCCTGCTTCTGCCAGCTGCCGACGGAGACTGGGCAAGAAGCGAAGACGGCATCGATTTGAGTGCAGAAGTTAGTGAGCTGACGTCGCAAACCGGCGAAGAGTATCTCGAGACCGTGTCGCGACCCAACATGCTGGTGGCCGGTGACGAAGGCGAGGCGATCGCGATCTCCCAACAGCTTCACATCTTTTTCAAAGGTTTGCCGCTGCAGGTTGTCGAGCATTTCCCGGTCGTAGAAGTCGCGAACTACCCGGCCCAGGAAAGGCTCATCGAGGAATTCCATGAAAAAGACAAAACATCCGTCGACGCGAAAGCAATCGGCATATTTGTCTCCGCTTTGCAACAGCATCTCCAGATAGTGGTGCTCGGCCTCGCCGCGGAGAAGTCCCTCAGGTTCTTTGAGGGGATATACGTGGCGCATCACCGCGCCGACACAAGGCACCACCACCTTGATACCCAGGGTGAGCAACTTTTCGGCGAGGCCGCGCTCGTGCTCCACCTCCTTGAGGTAGGTCGCGAAATCGGTGATCGGCTGGGGGGGGATTTTCACCACCAGATAGCGACCATGGGGGTCACTGACCTGATAACACTCGCTCTTCGAATGGACACCGTTGAGACGGTAGGCGGTGAAACGCCGCCGCAGCGTCCGAGAACCGTATTGGAAGTGTATTTCGTAGGTATGCCCTTGGCCTCTGCGAAAGAATTCGTGGCAACCCATGAACTCGATACGGGAGATCTTGCCCTTCTGAACAAGCTTGGCGACGCAGAGCACCACCGCCTTGACCCTGCCGGCATCGGCTGGTGCGAGTGCGACATCGTGGGAAAAATTGCGGTAATAGTGGAATACCGGATGGCGAAAGGAACGCGCGCTCATAGCCAAGCTGACGGTTAAGGTTCAAGGATTATGTTAATAATCGGTTATTTTTCCGCTCTTAGCAAGGATTATATTTTAGAGGATACGGGGAGTTGCGTCAACAACCTGACCTTTTCCACCCCAATCTGCGGCAGAGGAAAAATTCTTTCTCCTCCTTTCGCTTTACCCTGGAAGGGTATATCCTGTAGCAAAACAGGGTTGCCCACAGATTTTCGATGGTTCAGAGGAGGAAACACAATGCAGCTGGTGTACAAGGAAGTTCCCATGGAGTTTCTCGCCGCCCTGCCGGAAGGTATCAAGTACGTGCAAAAACAAGGGCGGGATTTCCTGGTGATCGAACAACTCTATTGCAAGGAGGGCCACAGCCTGATGGCCGACCATGTGCGCATGCACGGCGAAGCATCAATCCGCCTCGACGCAAAGATCGGCAAGAAGCGCGGTCTGATTTTCGTCGACGCCTTCTGGGGCAGCCACGACAAGCTCTACAGCTTTCTGCCCAGCGAGGCCGAGTCACACAGCATCACCGAGGCCTGGTGCCCGCACTGCGGGGTCAGCCTGATGACCGAGCGCCACTGCACCTACGAAGGCTGCGGATGCGACCAGGCGATCCTCATGCACCTGCCGGGTGGGGTCAATCGCATCCTGGTCTGTGCCAAGCACGGCTGCCCCGACCACGATCTGGTCATTCAGCGACTGCCCGAGGAAATCACCCGGCGAATTCGCAAGATTAACTACTTCGGCGAATTCCAAGACGATATGTTCAAGGGGATCTGACCATGAGCCAGGAAGACGGCAATTATATCGACATCAATTTGAAACGTTGCAAGGGCTGTGCCGCCTGTGTCGTCGCCTGCCCTAACGACTGTATCGAGATCGGCTCGGAGATCAACCAGATGGGCTACCAGTATGCCCGCTTCGCGGTGCGCAAGTGCATCGCCTACGGCATGTGCTTCTATACCTGTCCAGAGTTCGGGGCCATCACCGTCTACAAGAAACCGCGCAAGGGGGCGTGATATGGGACAGCATCTGATGAAAGGCAACGAGGCCCTGGTGCACGGGGCCCTGCTCGGCGGCGCCACCCACTACTTTGGCTACCCGATCACCCCGGCCAGCGAGATCGCCCACGCCGCAGCCGACTTGTTCCCCCGCTGTGGCCGCCATTTCCTCCAGGCGGAGTGCGAGGTCAGTTCGATTAGCATGCTCTACGGCGCCGCAGCCGCCGGAGCCAGGGTGATAACCGGCTCCTCGGGGCCTGGCCTGTCGCTGATGGCCGAGGGGCTCTCCTACCTCTCCGGCGCCGAGTTGCCCTCGGTGGTGGTTGATGTGCAACGGGCCGGCCCCGGCCTCGGCTATATCTGGCCGGAGCAGGCCGACTATAACTTCATCGTCCATGGCGCCGGCCACGGCAGCCACAACGGCATCGTTCTCGCCCCCAACTCGGCCCAGGAGATGTGCGACTGCGCCTACCGCGCCTTCGAACTGGCCGAACGTTACCGCGCAACTGTCTTCATCCTCTCCGATGCCTATATCGGGCAGGTCATGGAGCCGGTACAACTGCCCCGTAAGTTGCTCGACAACCCCCATAAAAGCTGGGCCCTCTACGGCGACGCGGCCAGCCGCGCCAACCTGCATTCCTCTATTTATCTCAAGATGGAGGAACTGGAAGGCCACAACCAGCACCTCCAGGAAAAATATAGGCGCATGGAGGAGGAGATCGTTGATTTCGAGGAGGTGGCGGTAGACGACGCCGAATATCTCCTGGTCGCCTACGGCATAACCGCCCGCATCTGCCGCTCGGCCCTGCAGGAGTTGCGCCGACGCGGTATCAAGGTGGGCATGTTGCGGCCCAAGACCCTCTTTCCCTTTCCGACCAGGCGCCTTGCCGAACTGGCGGGCCAGGTCAAGCTGATGGTGGCGGCGGAGCTGAGCGCCGGACAGATGGTGCGCGACGTGCGCCTAGCGGTGCTCGGCAAGGTCGAGGTCGAGCTTTACAACTGGATGGGCGGGCGCATTCCGACCACCGGGGAAATCGTCGAACGGCTGGAAAAACGAGCCGCCGGCCACCAGGCCGGAAGGTGAAGACAGGGAGACAGCGATTATGCAGACCATTAAACACCAGAAGGCCCGTTCCCTCTACCCCACTTTCGAGCGCAAAGCCCCCGGCGCCGAGACCAGCCACTACTGCCCCGGCTGCGGCCACGGTACCGTCCACAATTTGATTGCCGAGGCCATCGACGACCTCGGCATCCAGGACCGCACCATCTTCTGCTCGCCGGTGGGCTGCTCGGTCTTCGCCTACTACTATTTCGACGTCGGCAACATCCAGTGCGCCCATGGCCGCGCCCCGGCGGTGGCCTCGGCGATTCGCCGCGTTCGCGACGACGCCATCGTCATCTCCTATCAGGGCGACGGCGATCTCGCCGGCATCGGCATGAGCCAGATTGTCCATGCCGCCAACCGTGGCGAGAACATCACCATCTTCTTCATCAACAACGCCATCTACGGCATGACCGGCGGGCAGATGGCCCCGACCACCATCGTCGGCCAGAAGACGGTGACCACGCCTAGTGGCCGCATCGCCGCCAACGAGGGTTTTCCCATCGGCATGGCCGAGATCATCGCCAGTTTGCAGGCCCCGGTGTTTGTCGAGCGGGTGTCGCTGGCCACCGCCCCCAAGGTGATGAAGGCGCGCATGGCCATCCGCAAGGCCCTGCGCAATCAGGTGGAGAAAAAGGGCTTCTCCTTTGTCGAAATTCTCTCGCCCTGCCCGGTCAACTGGAAGATGACGGCGGTGGAGTCACGGCGGTGGTTGGAGAATACTCTTGAGCCGGTCTTTCCGGTGGGTAACCTGCGCAATCTCGCCAAGGGGCCATTTGACCTGGTGGACCGCAAGAAACCGGCGCGGACCAGCGAACGGCGCATCTTCGAGATTTTGGGCGTCAACGAGGAGGAGCCGCACAGCAGCGAGGTGCATCTGAAGGAAGAACAGAACGTCAAAATCGCCGGCTTCGGTGGTCAGGGAGTGCTGTCGGCCGGGATACTGCTCGCCAACTGTGCCATTGCCGAGGGGCTTAACACCACTTGGCTGCCCTCCTACGGCGCCGAGATGCGCGGCGGTACTGCCAATGCCGGGGTCAATATTTCCCATGACACCATCGGCTCTCCCATCGTCACCCATCCCAACGCCATGATCGCCATGAACCTGCCATCGCTCGACGCCTTCGAGAGCGCGGTACGACCCGGCGGCACCATCTTTATCAACTCATCCCTGGCCAAGCGCCCCATTCAGCGCAGCGACATCACCGCCTATTACATCCCGGCCAGCGACCTGGCCGTCGAACTCGGCACCATTCAGTGCGCCGGGGTCATCCTCCTCACCGTCTACGCCCTGGTTTCTGGTGCGATCACCGTCGAGACCCTCAAAAAGGTCATCCCGCTGTCGATCAAACGTAAAAACCTGCTTGATCTCAATATGCGGGCGATAGAGGCAGGGATCGAGTGGCATAGGGAAAACTGCCGCCCCTCCTGAAATCCGAACCATCTTGAAGAAAGGCCCGTTCACGGCCTATCCGTGAACGGGCCTTTCTTCTGCTCCCTTCCCCTCCCCGCACATCGCCGCAAATTTTTCAAAACACTGTATATTCGGATTTGCATATATACATATTTTCGTATATTCTGATTTTCGTATTGGCTGGCGGGAGGAGAGCCCTTGCTGCAGAAACACCGAA
>CAYSON010000087.1:0-9684 GCA_964432635.1 uncultured Desulfopila sp. | reverse complement strand
CAAAAACCAGGGTATTTTAGCAGAAACTAGAATTCCCTTTATTATTGGAATGATTAGATTATTAGAGATTTTTAAAGCGGATAATTTAACTGGCAGTCAAGAGGTCGTCGGTTCGATCCCGTCTAGCTCCACCAATCGATAGTCCAACGGAGTCCAAAGCCGTTCATTAAACCCGCATCCTGAAAGGGATTGCGGGTTTTTTGTTGTCTTACAACGTCCAATGATATACGGTTAAATCCATGAGGTTTAGGGGTATCTCAGATAGGGGTATGCGGTCATACCCCTATCTGAGATACCCCCAAAGACTGGAGGCTACCGTAATGCCAAGGCAAATCGTACCGCTGACAGACGTCTAAATAAAAGCCGCCAAAGCATCGGAAAAAAATCCAAGTTGTTCGATGGCGGTGGTCTTTACCTGCTGATTACCCCCACCGGCGGAAAACTTTGGCGCTTGAAATATCGCTTTGGGGGTACGGAACAACTCCTCAGCCTTGGATCGTACCCCCAAACCAGCCTCAACGAAGCCAGACAAAAGCGAACACAGGCACGATCTCTTCTCGAAAAGGGCATCAACCCCGGAGCAGTCACCAAAGCTCAGAAAGCTGCGGAAACCGAGCAGACCGAAACATTCGAGGTGATTGCCAGAGAATGGCACAATAAATTTTCCTCTACCTGGGCCCCCCAGCCATTCAGACAAAATCATCCGCCGCCTCGAACTCTACATTTTTCCGTGGATCGGCAACAAGGCCATTCGTTCAATCACGGCCCCAGAATTGCTGGCCTGCCTGCGCAGGCTTGAGGACAGGGGCACACTCGACACAGCTCACAGAGCCAAGCAGAACTGCGGCCAGATTTTCCGCTATGCCATTGCCACTGGCCGTGCCGATCGCGATGTAACACCGGACCTACGAGGCGCTCTTCCCGCTTTCCAAAAACAACATTACGCGGCGATCACCGATCCATCGGAAGTCGGATCGCTGTTGCGAGCAATAGATGGGTACAGAGGGGGATTCGTCACCCTGTGCGCTCTGAAATTGGCCCCACTCTTTTTCATCCGTCCCGGCGAACTGCGGCAAGCGGAATGGAAAGAATTCGACCTGGACAAAGGAGAATGGAATATTCCGACGGAACGACTCAAGCTCAGGGGCACCGAAAAGGCTCGTCGCAAAGGCGAATTTCAGCTTGTGCCACTTGCCACCCAAGCAATCACCATCCTCAAAGACCTTAACGCATTGACCGGGTCAGGCCATACCTCTTCCCCTCCACAAGAACTGCTACCCAGCCGATGAGCAATAATACTGTCAACGCCGCCTTGCGTCGCCTGGGGTACGACACCAAGACCGAGATGACCGGCCATGGTTTCCGTGCCATGGCCCGAACCATCCTCGACGAGGTCCTGCATATCCGCCCCGAGATCATTGAATCAGCCCCCTGTTTTTCCAGGGCTGATCTGAAAAGCTGGTCAATGGCATGAGCACAGTCTTCAAAGTGGAGAAGCCGGTTGCTGTTACTTCTGCTGACTTGCCCTTCCTCCATCACGAAATGCCCCATTAGATGTTTTTCTCCCAGGTCACCATGTTCCACACTTTCTCGGCTTAAGAACGTACAAACCCCAGAAGCGGCCCATAATCGTGCTTGTCGGCAGTCCGCAAGGCATCAATATACTGTTTCCGACACTCCCCGACACTGATCAGATTACCGCTCCCCCAGGTAAAACGCGTCTGCTGGAGGCGATGAACCAGCAGGATATCGGTCATCAGGCGGGCATGGCGGCCATTGCCATTGGCAAAAGGATGAATCGCCGTAAGTCGGTGGTGAAAGAGCACGGCGATTTCATCCGGCGGATACACGACATGCTCAACCCAAGCCGCGCAGTTGTCGCACAGAGTGCGCAGTTCTATGGCTATTTGCCAGGCATCGATGCCAATGTTCTTGCCGGTTTTTCGATAGGTTCCCGCCCAGCGCCAGACATTGCCGAACATCCGTTTATGCAAGCGCCTGGCAAAACCATCGGTAAGAATGTCTCTATGTTTGCGACGGAAAGACCAAACCTCGGCCTCGGCGATATTTTCCTGTTCCCAACGATCGAGTTCGGCTCGTGTCGTGATATGCGACAGCAGAAGGCCATCGATCTCGTTGGGATCAAGCGGGGTCGCTCCCTCCGGAACATCGAATTTCATGGTTGCTTATCCCAGAGATCCTTTGGAGTCTCGCGCACCAATTCCTCGACGGCTGCATCGAAAGAGGCCTGTTGTTCGGTTACAGACAACCCTTGCGCCTCAAGCAACATGGTGTGAGACACCTGCTGCATCCGCTCGGCGGCCACCGCCCGAGCCTGTTTTCTTACAGAATCCTCCAGCGTTGATCGGGGAACAAGGGCGTAGACAAAGACACAGTCCAAAGCCTCGGCCACCTGGCGCATGGTTTTCATGGTGAGCGCCCCGGATGCCTCATCCTGCTCGAGCTTAAAGACCCGGGGTTGTGAGACCTGGAGGCGCCTGGCCAACTGCGTGCCGGACATCCCCAAGGCACTACGCACGGCCCGTATCCATCCCTTAGCCGGTGGCTGCGAACTCTTCATTTCGCTGAACCTGGACAAGGTTGCATCGAGCTGTTGCCGGGCAATGTATTTATATTTGGTCTTCATAAAATAACCTATAAGTTATAGCATGCGGCGTTTTTATAATACCAATGTTATAATAAACCAGTATCAATATAACATATAAGTTATTTTTCTCAAATCCCATTATTTGGACACCATCTCCAGCCAATATTGGTAAAAGGTCGCAATTTCTTCAATTCGTCGAGATTTCTCGCCGATCTCACGCAACACCAGACCGAGATGGACACGCCAACCGGCATCAGCAGGCTCATCCCTAGGCGAACAGACTTTGAGCACAATACTAGCGCCATCCATCTTGAGAAACCCAGGCCAATGGCGCTCGAATTGCGTCCCTTCTTCTCTTCGCAAAAGGTTCCAGCCAAAGTCTTCCAAAATGTATTCCTCTTTAGTCATCAGATGTTCATCCTCGTCGAGAATGTCCTGATAGAGAAAGGGGCCTTGCAGAAATTCTGCAAGGCCCCTTTTCTTTTGTTGTTCCCGATGGCCCGTGCGAGCTATTTGGCAAGTACTTTGCCGATGGCCCCCTTGATGGCGATGGCATAAGGGTTGTGCTCGCGTAAAAAAGGTGGCAGGTTGCCTTGTGCTGTGCGCGCCAACTCCAAAGATCCATATTCGCCGTAAAAAACCCATACCACTTCCGGTGATCCACTTTTTTTAAAGATATAGAACTTACCCGCTTCCTGCCGATAGTTGGCCTGGCTCAGCATCTTCTTAAAGTTGGCTTCAGCGTTTTTGGCCGTGAGCACCATCAACTGCACAGTAAACTTATCCTTCTTGTCAGCACTCATCCAGGTCGTTCCAGCCTGTAATCGTTTCTGATAGAGCTGATCAACGGTCAATGTCGCGGTCGACTGTGGGCCGTCACTCTTTAAGGCGGCCTTGTTCACCTCGGCTTGGTCCTGCGTCGATGACGACGGCCGCATTTTAATTGGCGGAACCTGCTTGATCACCACCACTTTCTTCTCATCGACCTTGAGGTTGGAAGAAGTCGTGGCGGAACCTCTCGATGCAGGTTCTTTGGCAAGATCAACCGGCAGGGCGGGAGGGGTCTCGAGAACGGCGGCGACCCTTTCCGCCGAAGCCTCGGCCAAGGTCACCGGGGCAAGATCTATTGCATCTCCAGGTGTCGCCGTGGTCGTCGGATTACTTGGAGGCTCTGACGCCTGTTCCGTTGCTATCACCTCAGCTTCCACTAGCGGCTTTGATGCGGGTCCCGGTGCTAAATTTTGCGGAGGCGCCGGCAATTGTTCCTTTTTCGAGACCCCGTTCTCCTTTTGCTCCAGGTTAACCGTACTCTCCTGCACAACTGAGGTCGTCGAAGCACTGGCGTTAACCGCCTTATCCCGTAGCTTCACCTCCCTAGCCGGTCGAAACAGCAGCAACAGCGCCACCCCGATAACAGCGGCACCGGCCACCCACCACAAAAACGAAGACCGTGCCGCCGCGCGACGAAGCGGTCGCCGTACTTTCCCCTCTGCGTCCTGATCCTCGCGGACACTGTCGAGCAAGGTCATGAAAGAGGTGTCGTTACCGTGTGCGCCCAGCGACTCCCGAGCGAGAAGATTAAGACGTCGCGGACGTCCCTTGGCAAGGCCATGAATATTGCGGACCACCTCGTCGTTGAACACCCGCCGCTTTTCCGGGGACAGGGCCTTCTCAGCAATACTGCGAAGATAGAGAGCAGCTTGCTCTTCACTGAGGTCCGGCAAGTCGATATGCACCCCTTCGTTATTTCGAAAATCGCACATGGACAGCTGCTCGCAATTTTCGAGAAAGGTCTTTCGCCCGGAGAAGAGTATCTGCATACGGGTCTCGGCCGCGGTCACCCGATCGAGCATCTTGCGAATCCTCTCGAGAGTGGCCAGGTAGATGTCCTCGGCCTCGTCGAAGATCAACAGCAGCCCCCGGCCTTCCCGCGACACGTGCGCAACGATGCGATCGACGGCGCCGTCCATGCTCCGCCCCTCATCGGCTTCGACGAGCTGTAATCCCAGGGCGGCGGCAATATTGCGCACCACATCCTCAAAGGATTCCACTGTCGTCGCAAAGAAAACCACCGCCAGCGAGCCGCAATTCTGCTGCTCGATCATCCGGCAAATGGTGGTCTTGCCGCTGCCCTCGCTGCCGGAGAGCACCATCAGTGGGGCACCGCCGCGCACCGCCTCCTGCAATTGCGCCAGGAACTCGCCGCGACCGGGGCCGTCATAAAACACGCCGAGGTCGATGCTGTCCTGGAACAGCCCCCCTAAGTCACTGTCAATCAGGTTTTCACTTTCCATCGTCACTGTGCGTTGCAACCATTGCTGATGATACCATTTTCCCTTGCCTGCGCAGCCCTTCCCGATAACTCATGAGGGCAGTATACTACTCTACCCCGGCGAGAAAAAAAAACACTATTCCCGATTGCCCCAGAGTTGCCAGAATCCGACGGTGTTCCTTTCCAAGGCGAACCATTGGTGGTAAGCTCTGGCGAACGCCTCGTTTATGTTCATTATCGTCGTTGAACTGCTGCTCCCCTTTTGGTATGCCGGTCTTCCAACTTTCCCCACAACTGTTCTTCCCTCCCCCGCACCTCGCCGAAGACAATGGTCTTCTCGCGGTCGGCGGAGACCTTTCTCCACAACGACTGTTGCTGGCCTATAGCCTGGGCATCTTCCCCTGGTTCGCTGAAGGCGACCCGCTGCTGTGGTGGTCCCCCAGCCCGCGCCTGGTACTGTTTCCGGAGGAATTCACCATCCCCCGCCGTCTGCAGCGCTATTGCCGCCACACGGAGATTCACACCAGCCGCGATTGCGCCTTTATACAGGTCATCGCCTCCTGTGGTGGACTTCGCGCTGCATCGGCGACGGGCACCTGGATCACGACGGCGATGCAGTCAGCCTATACCGAGTTGCATCGTCTGGGCTACGCCCACTCGGTGGAATGCTGGCTGCGCGGCGAGTTGGTCGGAGGCCTTTACGGCATCGCCCTTGACCGGGTTTTTTTCGGCGAATCGATGTTCTCGACCAGTAAAAGTGCCTCGCAATTCGCCCTCATCGAGTTACTCCGCTTCCTCAAGACAAAAAAATTCCAAATGGTTGATTGCCAGATGACCACCAATCATTTATTACGTTTCGGAGCAAGGGAAATCAGCGGGCACCGTTTTCGCGCCTGCCTCAAGGAATACATCAACGACATTAATCGTCATGAAGACTGGAAAACCGACTGCCCATAAACCTGAGGCCGCTGCTTGCGACACCTGCGGCGTCACCGCGGTGCTGACCACCGCAGGCGACGAAAAATTGTGTCCAGCCTGTGCGTCCCTCCTCGACGCCCTCGTCAAGGACAAGCAGGTGACCGAGAAGCTTCTGCTACTGGCCGGCATCAGCGTCCCCCCCGTCAAACAGGTGGAACTGGAATTGCCCGACGTTCTCGATGCGGTGCGCTATCGCACTGCCGACCGCGAGCGCAATACCTGGTATGTCTCGGTGAGCGAGCTGGACGGCAATCCCGTGGAGATCTTCGCCTCGACCGCTTTCGACCGTGACCAGCATCTGCAGTCGCGCATCTCCAACCTGACCACCATCACGCGCCTTATCTCTCTACTCCTTCGCCACATCTTTCTCGGGGAACGGTTAACCCTGGAAAAAACCCTCACCCAACTGCAGCGCAGCTCGCGCATGCCGGATGACCTTCCCGAGATGCTGGGCAAGATCCTCGCCAATTATAGCAAGAAAAAGCCCCTCGAGACCGGCAAAGACCCCCTTGTGCCCTGAAGCAGACCAAGGCTAGCAGTCGATGGTGAATTCGTAGGGGGTGGCCGATTTGTCGAAGTGCCTCAGCACCTTTTGCAGGGCATAAAGGTTGTCGACGCAGAACGACAACTGCCATGCCGGATAGAGGAAGGAGTAGCTGGAGAGCAATTCGAGGCTGTTCATCTCCATTTCCTCCGGTGCCGACCCAACCACCTCCATAATCGCCTTGCGGGTCGCCCTGAGAATATTGAGGATCTGCGGCTTTCGCACCCGGGTTTCCCTGATCTTCCAGGTGATGTTGACCGCGTCCTCACGCTGAAAGTTGAGCTCGCGGAAACGCTCGCAGTTCTTGTGATGCACCGATAAACCTTTGGGCGTGAGCAAGGCGCAGTTGTCCTTGGCGGTCGGGTTGGGCTTGCAGCAGGAGGAGAGCTTTACCGAAACCGGATCAAGGGTGGTCAGCTGAACCTTGTTGAAAGCACCGGTGGGGGTAACCAGGGGAGAGATACCCCCGTAGAGGATATTCTTGATATCTTCAATGACCACGTGCAGATTGAGCCGTCCCTCGCCGATGCGCACGTACAGGTCATCGAGGCTGCTCAAGCCATAATCGTCCAGGAGAAGCGGCGCGTCGCGATCGGTGAGAATATCGAAGGGAATACCATAGCGCAGCATCTCCTGGCGGAGCAGGGACCCCCCCACCTCGATACCCACCTTGCGCCGTCGGATATTAAAGCCGCGTGCCAACTCGCCACGCGCCCGCGGGGTCTTGCAGGTCGACAGCATCTGCTGCTCGAAACGGATGGGCTGCTCGGCCCGGACAATACGCACCATGTCGCCGTCCTTGAGCACATGGTCGGCAGGAAACCGTTTGTTGCGGATCATTGCCCCGAGACAGGTATTGCCGATTTCAGTGTGCACCTGAAAGGCGAAATCAAGCACGGTGGAATTGACCGGCAGACAGATGAGATCCCCCTGGGGAGTATAGGTATAGATTTCCTTGACCCCGCTGGCGGCGATGACATCACGGTAAGACACCGACTCCTCCGAGCCGAGGACATCGAACATCTCCTGGATCTCGCGAATAAACTTCCCCTGCTTGCCGGTTTTCGAGCTCCAGTTGCGAAAGATCCCCCGCTGGGCCTTGCGGGCCATTTCGTCGGTGCGAATCTTGAACAGGAACTTGCGCCCCTCGATGATCGCCCGGGCGTGCAGGCCCTGATACCCGGTGGGCTTGGGATTGGCGATGAAGTCGCGAATGGTACGGGGAATCGGCTTGAACGTCTGATTGACAATGCCCAGCGCGCTGTAGCAGGATTGCACGTCATTGACGGCAATCAGCACCTCCATCGGGGTATCGATGCGCTGCACGAGAATGTGGCTGGCAATGTCGTAATAGGCCCAGAGGTTTTTGGTACGCAGGGTGACGCGGCAGTCGAGATGGTGATTGCGGGCATTGGCGGACAGATCCTCGACAATCTTTAGACAGAGCGGATCATTCCCCAGCTGCCTGATCTGGCTGTTTATTTTGGCCCCCTGTTTGGGGTACTTATAGAGAAGGGCGAGATTGTACATCTCCCGCTTCATGTTGAACAAACCAAAGACGGTGGCCAGCGGGGCGTAAATATCGATGGTCTCGTCGGCTATCCGCTGACGCTTGGCCTTGGGCATGGCCCGCAGCGTGCGCAGATTGTGAAGACGATCGGCAAGCTTGACCAGCATAACCTCGGGTCGCAACGCCGCCCCGGAAAAGATCTTGCGGTGGGTATTGTGGCTGTTGGCCTGCTTGTCTCCGGAAACGTGGGTGACCTTGGTGCACCCCTCGACGATGGCCTGGACATAACTGCCAAACTTGAGCCCTACCAGCTCGGCGGTGACCTCCGCGACATCCTCGACGGTATCGTGCAGCAGGGCGGCGGCGAGGATCTCCGGGTTGGTGATATCCATCTCCTCGGCAAGAATCTTGGCAACATTGCACGGGTGGAGGATATAGGCGTCTCCCGAACGGCGCCATTGATCGTGGTGGGCGTTGACGGCAAAATCGAGCGCGCTCCAGAAAACCTCTGCCCCGACCTTGTCGGCGAGGAGGCTCCTCATCTGCTCGCGGTAGAGCTCCACATCAAAGGGAATATGACGCATTTTCCTCCACTGGGCAGCTATTACCGAAAACGCCCATGGACAGACCGATTTCGATACTTACAATAGGCACACCTCTCATTGTCTGAGCCGGTCTTCCCCCAACACTCCCGTCCCCGCGCGATGCAGCGGGGGAAACGCTACAGCCCGGTCCTGGGCTAGCGTGGACCGGGCTGGTCTGAGCACCTTAACAAAATTCGTTCGTCGGGGAAAAGGAAAAAGAACCCATGATCCAAAAAAGAAAAACCCCGAGATCCTCACCCCATCTTAGGAAAAAATCAGAAGAATTCGAAGGGGATCGTCGCCGTGAGCGATGGTCTGACCACCTTCTCGCCCTGATTCACCAGGCAGCACAAGCAATCCCCATGCGCGTCGCGGCAGAGCGCCTGGGGCAGCTCGGCTGCAGCAGCAAGGAATTTGAGACCAGCCTGGACAGTCTCTTTCAACAAGGATTCCTGCGCAAAAGCGGCAAGGGTCTGCTGAACCTGCACCGTTCCGCCCCCCTCTACGAAGGTCTCCTGCAGCAGCACCCCAAGGGATTCGGCTTTGTCAGCCAACTCACTCAAGGAGGAACAAGCGTCTCCCTGCCCCGTGATCCCTACGTCTCCCCCGCTGCCATGGGCCAGGCCCGCCATGGCGACCGCGTCCTGATTCGTGTCCTGCGTGTCCGCAGGGATCAACGCCCGGAAGCGGTGGTGGTGACCGTCACCGTTCCCGGGAGCAGCCGCATCGCCGGGATGGTGGTTAAGGAGCGCGGTGGTCTGCGGGTTATCCCCGACGATCAGCGTAACCCGTTCACCATTCACCTTGAAGAGGGGGGCGCCAACGCCGCCAATGCCGGCGACGCGGTCATCGTCGAGATCGTCCGCAGCCACCGTCCCTCTCCGGTACAATACGGTACCATCGTGGAAAATCTTGGCAGCTTCGACAGTATCGGCGCCCAGTTCCGCCTGGTGGTGGAACGATTCGATCTGCCCCAGGCCTTTCCTGCCGAGGTGGAAGCCGAGACGGCCACACTCTGTCCCGCAGACGGTCTCCAACCAGGACGAGAAGACCTGCGCGGCACCGCCCATATCACCATCGATGGAGACAGCGCCAAGGATTTCGACGACGCCATTTGCGTAGAAAAGCTGCGCAACGGCTATCGCCTTTATGTTTGCTTCAACAACGGGGCAAAGGGTGAGGTCGACC
>CAYSON010000086.1:0-9689 GCA_964432635.1 uncultured Desulfopila sp. | reverse complement strand
GTTAAGAGTATTCCTGAGAGGATAGAATCGACTAACAACATAGAATTGTTTAAAAATGGAGTAACTGCAAAGAAGAGCTTACCAAAGAATCTCTCTCAAAAGAGCAACAGAACCCACAGCGAGAGGTGCCTAATCTTCTGCCAAAAATCCATCCTTAACTTGCGTCTGCCCCACCAGGATGGTATCAATTAATTCTTTCGACAGGTCAAAAAAATGGTTCCGGAGTGTGTTCACCAAGGGGAGCCAGATATCAAGACGGCCACTTTTCTTAGGGAAAGTGGCCGTTTTTTTTTGGCGCGCCAGGTTTTTCAACAAGAGAGTCAACCGGTTGCCCCTGGTGCACACAGGGCCTGCCGTCCTTCCAGGTCGAGTTCGAACACACCAACTTGTTGATACGGCGCTTTTCCTGGTCCATTTGGGTTGCGCCCATCGCCTGTCCGAATTGTCGGGGGAATTCTTCCTTACCAGCCCATTTCTCCGAGAACTTACCGCCGCCCGTGTTTTCGCAAATTGTAAATTGAATTGACAATTTGTAAAACGGCTGCTACGGTTTGCCGATGATCACACGAAAAGTGCACTCCACCCTTCTTGAGCTGGCAAACGGATATCCTTTCATTGCACTTACCGGGCCGCGCCAATCCGGCAAGACCACGCTCAGCCGGGCGGCCTTCCCCGAGAAGCCCTATATCTCCCTGGAAGACCCGGACACACGCGAATTTGCTACCTCCGACCCTCGTCGCTTTCTGGCAAGCTATCCGGATGGCGCCATCCTTGACGAAGCGCAGCGCTGCCCGGAATTGTTTTCCTATCTCCAGACCCTCGCCGATTTGGATGGGCGGATGGGACTGTATATCCTCACCGGTTCGCAACAGTTCGGCCTTCTTTCCGGCATCAGCCAGTCGCTGGCCGGCCGCGTGGGCATGGTGCAGTTGCTGCCCTTCTCCTCGCAAGAGCTGCATGCGGCGGACAAGCTACCGGACAACCTCGATGCGTTTCTGTACCAGGGGGCCTATCCTCCTCTCTATGACCGCCCGCTCTCTCCGGCGCAATGGTATGCGGGCTATGTCACCACCTATCTCGAGCGCGACGTGCGGCAGCTCACCAATGTTCGAGATCTGGCCCTCTTTCAGCGGTTTCTAAGGCTCTGCGCCGGCCGTACCGGCCAGCTTCTCAACCTTTCGTCTCTTGCCAATGATTGTGGCATCACCCACAACACGGCCAAGGCATGGATTTCCATTCTTGAGGCAAGTTACATTATCTTTCTGCTCCAGCCGCACCATCGCAACTTCAACAAGCGACTGGTCAAGACCCCCAAGCTCTATTTCCACGACACCGGGCTTGCCGCCTGGCTGCTGGGCGTACAACACGCCGAGCAACTGGCACTGCACCCAGTGAGGGGGGCGTTATTCGAGACCTGGGTTGTCGGCGAACTGCTCAAAGGGAGGTACAACCGGGCGCTTCCCGCGAATATGTTTTTCTGGCGTGACAATACCGGCAATGAGGTGGATGTCATCGTTGACCTGGGCCTGCAACTCGTCCCCATTGAGATCAAATCGGGGCAGACGATCAGTGCCGATTACTTTTCCGGGCTGCGCAAATGGTTGTCCTGGGCCGGGACCGAGGCGGACAGGGCCTATCTGGTATACGGCGGGGACGACAGCCAGCAAAGAAACGAGGGACAGGTCGTGCCGTGGCGGGAGGTGGCGGGGCTTGCAGAGTCCTTATGAGTGGGCAGGACGCACATCCTCGGTAATATATAAGTTTAAATAGCTAAATGGTGTTCAGGTGCCGTCCGTTCTGCAATCTGGTGCGTGCAATGCACCATAACGTCTTGCCCGATAGGGTCGCCAGCGTGCGCGACATTTACTGCTCTTCATGCTGAGGTATACACCCCGTGCGAGGCATTCTTTATCTTTCCCTCCTGTTTCAACCTATGCACGATACCGTACAGTTTACTCTTCGCATAGCCGGTCTTTGTTACCAGATCGGCGATGGTCAAGCCGGATGTTCCGGCGGCAATGATAGCCGCGACACGGGCAGTGGCGGTTTGTGGCGATTTGGGAATTTTTTTGGGCTTGAGGGATGTAAGACCTGGTTGTGCGGGTTTTTTTGCTACTGCTTTATCCTTTAACACCTTTGGCTCTTTGCTGGAAAAATTCGGTTTATGCTCCATATCAATGCCGAAGAGGTCTGCCAGATCGGCATCGTCGATAACCTTGCCGGTTTTCTTTCTGGTCTTGTTCAGCAACTCATCCGTAGAATCCTGCAAGGCATCGGCAATCAGCTCTCCGGTATCCACCCCCCGCAAGGTAAAGAATAATGAGGGATCTTCGTCAAACCTGGCACCGACACCGTACAGCGCGGCTGCTATATGTTTGCACATAAAGGCGCTGTCAGGACAACTGCATTGAAAACGGATGGCCTTCGGGGGCGGAAAGAGCCCTTTATCCTGAGTAAAAAAGATTTCCGCCAGGGACTTGGGGAATTTGCCGGCAAGCAAGTCCTGCAATGATTTCAATTGGCCTTGGCACTGCTTTTTGATCGTTTGCCAATGGCTTGCGGAAACCGGCTGGATGGTGATTGTTATCTCATAGGGATTAGCGGCTGTGCCCATCACCAGGGCAGTCACTTTGCCGGGAGCAATCTTCAGGTCGAGCACTGCCCCGTGCCGGAGATAGCTCCTGCCTCGACCGATACGATTGTCATAATCGGCATATCGCTCCAGATTGTCATTCCAGCTTTTTGCCCACCAAGTCCGTGCCAGACTGTTGCCGGCAAGAATAACCGGTCTGATGTCCGGCATCTTTTTTCTCAGCTGCTTCAGTTTCTTCTCTGCTCTGGCCATTTTTTGGCCGACAGAAACATATTTCGGATATCCCCAGTAGCTCATACCCATCGCCCCAATGGTTATTTATGGTTGCAAGGAAAAGAGATCAAACAGCTGGTCATCGCTCATCTCGGTTATCCAATTCTCGCCGGACGCGGCGACAACCTCCCCCGCAAGCCGTGCCTTGGTGGTCAGCATCTCATCGATTTTCTCTTCCACCGTACCCTTGGTCAAAAACTTATGGACCATGACATTCTTTTTCTGGCCGATACGAAAGGCTCTGTCGGTGGCTTGATTCTCAACAGCAGGGTTCCACCACCGGTCAAAATGGATGACATGGTTGGCGGCAGTCAAATTGAGTCCAACTCCTCCGGCTTTCAGTGATAAAACAAAATACGGAACATATTCAGGACCCTGAAATTTTTCAATGAGTTCTTTTCTCTTGCCGACCGGGATGCTTCCATGCAGAAGCAAGCCTTGTCGTTTAAAAATAGTTGCCAGAAACCGGGACAAGGGCTCGGTCATCTCTTTGAATTGGGTGAAGACCAGGACTTTTTCTCTTTTCTCGTGGATGATCTCGCAGATTTCCCGGAGCCTGGCGAACTTGCCGCTGTCGGTTTCCGCATACAACTCCTGGCCAAGATATTGGGCTGGGTGGTTGCAGAGCTGCTTGAACTTCATAAGAGCCGAGAGGATGATACCTTTTCTCTGTATGCCCTCGGCATTTCCAATGATCTCTCTGAGCCCCGCCACCATTTCTCCATAAAGAACGGTCTGTTTTTTGCTCATGGCCGCCCAAGTCTTGACTTCTACTTTGTCGGGGAGGTCGGAAATAATCGATTTATCTGTCTTTAGCCGCCTGAGAATGAAAGGGCTTACCACCTTTCTGAGCCTGGCATAGCCATTCGGGGCATCGGCCAGGCCTTTGGTGAAGGAGCCGAACTCCTTGGCATTGCCGAGCAGTCCGGGGTTGAGGAAGTCGAAAAGACTCCATAAATCGGATAGCCTGTTTTCGACCGGGGTGCCGGTCATGGCTATTCTATTGATCGCGGTCAGTTTTTTGATAGCCTTGGTCTGCTTGGTCCCCGGATTCTTGATGGCCTGCGCTTCATCAAGAATTATATAATGCCAGGAAGCCTCTTGAATCCATGCATAGCGTTGGGTCAGGGCATAGGTGGTGATGACGAGATCGAGTTCGGCAAGTTGGTCCGGACCAAGTTCAGGAACCTTGCCCGGTTTATGGAGATCTGGATGGACGGCAAGATATTTAAGATCCGAAAAAAATGCCTGTATTTCGTTCATCCAATTGGACAGAAGCGAGGCCGGAATGACGAGAAGCGAGGCCCCGGCTGATTTCCCGGTTTTTTTCTTTTCCCTTTTCAGGGCATTGAGAAAGGCCAGGATCTGCACGGTCTTGCCGAGTCCCATGTCGTCGGCAAGACAAGCGCCGAACTGCAAGGTATGGAGGTAATGCAGCCATTGCAGACCATCCTGCTGATAGCCCCGAAGTTTGGCTGTAAATGACCTGTCGGTTTTAACGGTTTTGATTTCCGCAGGCTGGTGTAGTTTGGCAAGAACTGTTTGCAGCCAGTGGCCATTGGAGACCCCGACAAGCATGTCGCTTTCCCCTGAACCGAGAAGGGCCTGCGGGTTCATTGAGAAACGCATGGCATGGAGAAAACTGATTCCTTCTTCGCTGTTCAGTTCCCGCGCCTTTTCATAGGCAGCAAGAGTCTGCTGCAGTTTTTCTGAGTCTACCGCCACCCACTTGTTTTTTAGAAAGGCCAGGCCCTCCGATTGCTGAAGAAGACTACGGGCTTCTTCCTCGGTGATTTCTGTATCACCAAGCATAAGCCGAGGGTGGAAGTCAAGCAGCGCCGTCATGCCGACCGTAGTCGGCGGTTTCTCGCCGACGCTGATGTGGATACCAATTCCTGCGGCCTTACCCTTCCACCAGTTCGGGATGCGGCAGAGAATGCCGGCTTCCTGGTAAAGCAGTATCTCTTGTAAAAAGGCAAAGGCCTCTTTAGCCGACCAGGAGAGCGGATGAAACAACTCACCAGAACTCAGCAGGTTAGCCAATAAGTCACTCCGCCGCGCAGCTTCGTGGACTGTTACCAGGAGCTGGAGCAATTTCTCCTGATCGCCCCTATATTCCTCGAGAGCGTATTTTAACGGCAGATGCCGGGATTCACCCTGGTCATTTAATCGTGTCGAATAGGTGGCAAGAAAGGCAAAAGGTGTTTCGCTCTGTTTATTCTCGACCAGATGGAAGTAAATCCGCCCAACCAGGTGGATGTCTGGGCTGTATTGCTTTATGAATTCGGCAACAGGGCCTTCATAGACCGTTATTTTTTCGGCAAATATCTCGTGCAATAAGGCCCACAGGGCAAGAAACACCTCATCGCTGAGGTACTCTCCGCCAGACATCAGCGGTGCCGTTTCCCGGAAGCGGGTGAGATCTCCATCGGCCAAAGGGAGCAACAATTCGTCACGACTCTTTTCGATACCGGGGGTTAGGCGGAGTCTCTCGACAAAGTAGCCGGTAAAGTCACGCCAAAAGGCGAGAGAGGGTGATAACAGTTTATGCTTATTACAAAAACCAAGATGAAAAAACCAACCGTGTGGATCGGCGGAATAGTTTGCAAATATTTGCTTTTGCAGTTCCTCCCCTTGAGGGTTGGGACGTTCGGCCACATCCGCCCATTCAAGTTGGATAGTGCCGTCCGGCATCACTGCAGCTTCAAGTTGTGTGAACGACATTGGATCCTTTTCAATAGGAATTTGAAGAGATTGCCACTCATCCTCAGCCGCGGAAAATCTTTTCAGGGGGCGCAGACAGTTCAGTGCCTTGCTCAGGTGAAGTGCTCAAGTATGTTGGGGGTACAATTGCCTGCATAGGCTGTATACGTCTCTGCCTTCCAAATAATGAATCGTTTGCCAAAAAGCCATCCTTAACTTGATTCCGACCAACGAGAATGGTACGAATAATTGCTTTCGACGGGTCGAGAAACTGGCTCTGGCGTGTGTTGCCAAGGGGAGCCAAAAAATCAAACCGCTTCATAAAGTGGTTTCTTTACAACGACAAGACCCCGAGGATTCTTTCCTCGGGGTCTTGTCGTTTGAGGAGTCGATATGAGCCATCCACCACCACGGTTCTGGCCGATTTTTTTCGAGATCTATGAGTCTCTCCCCCGGCAGGGGCCGGGTAATCGCGCCTGTGCCGAGAAGGCCCTCGCATGCTGCAGGGAACTGACGCCCGCACCGGCGGTGCTCGACCTGGGCTGCGGCGTCGGCGGGCAGACCCTACAGCTTGCCGAACTGACGGCGGGAAACATTGTCGCCCTGGACAGCCATGCGCCGAGTATCCAGCGTCTGCAGGAGACGGTGACAGGGCGAGGACTCGCCGAGCGCATTCACCCCATGGTCGGCGACATGGCCAATCCCGGGCTGCCGCCGGCAAGCCTTGACCTGATCTGGTCCGAGGGGGCCCTCTACAACATCGGCCTGGAAAACGCCCTGAGCGTCTGTCATGGACTGCTGCGTGTCGGCGGCTATCTCGCCTTCACCGAGGCGGTCTGGCAAAGCGATCAGCCACCGCCCGAGGTGAGGAAGATGTTTGACCTCGACTACCCGACCATGGGACGCGTGGCGGATGCTGTCGCGGCCATCGGTCGCTGCGGTTTCTCCCTCGTCGACCACTTCACCCTGCCGGACGAGGCCTGGTGGGATGATTTCTATACGCCGATGGAAAACCGTATTGCCGAACTGCGTCGAAAATACCGGGATGACCGGGAAGCGGCTGCCGTGCTCGATCAACTTGCCGACGAGGCCGAAATACATCGGCGCTATAATGAGTATTACGCTTACGAATTCTTTGTGGCACGTCGAGCAGTTTGCTGAGATGCTTTAGGAGCTGCGGCAAGGAGCATCACCGCATCAACGCACGACTTTTGCTCGCTGCCGCCCGCCGCTGTGGGTCATCCCGGCCCGGGGCCTTATCCGGGGAAGCTGATGGTGATGCGGTTATCACCACCTTCATGGCGCAGCTTGACCTTGAGGTCGAGGCTGCTGTTGCGCACCCCGAGGGCCAGGGTGATCTTGCCCTTGTCGTCCTCGATGTGGGTGATGGCGCGCACTGCCTCGACGATCTTCTTGCCGATTTCTGTGCCCGGTGCCGGCAGATCGGCCTCGCGGTATTCAGCGGTGACCTTGACCTTGCCGTTCTTGGTGGTGGTCAGGGTGATTTTCTCGGCGTTGCTGTTGATGCCGTGCAGCACCGCCAGGGCCAGCCACTTGAGGGCGGCCTCGTCGCTCTCCGGCTCGCGGTTGATGTTCGACATCTCCTTGAGCGGATCGCTGGTGGCAAAACAGTCACAGAGTTCCTGAACTTTAAGGTGGGCATTGGTGGCGTCTTTCATGGTCTTTACTCCTCTATCGATTTTCCCGGCAAGCGGAGCATGAGTTTCATTTCTCAAGGCCGGAAGCCTTATGGCTTCTACCATAACCACCCTTAAGGAAGACGCAATATCGAGCGGATAGCGGCCGCGTCGATTTCCCCACACCCCTTCCCGCGGGGCGCGAGGCGGAGCCAGGAAAAGCCGCGAGTTGACCTTGACGCCTGGGAATGAGCGTGGTATATATCCGTTCCTTCGCTCTAACCTTATTGCATCAGGCCTGATTTTTCAAAATCGGGCCTTTTTCAATGCACCATCCATGTCGGGGCGTAGCGCAGCCTGGTTAGCGCGCCTGCCTTGGGAGCAGGAGGTCGCAGGTTCGAATCCTGCTGCCCCGACCATGATCGTATAGTTTGATGTTGTTTTATATCGCCTCGCAGCAGTGCTCAGTAGCAACTGGTAACAGCATCTTGAGTAAAAAAGAGGAGTGGCCCGTGTGAAGGGTTCACTCCTCTTTTTTTATGTCGTCAGGCCAAGGCCAAAGTTATCGGACGCCACCTGCAACTCATTGCAAAAGCTGTCGGGAAAAGGTAGTCTTGCGCTGGATCGGATGGGGAGGCTCTCCGGAGGAGAAGGCAATTTTTGGAAGCCGTAAGAAAACGATAACTTATCATTAGAGATAAAGGCGCGACCGAGGATTTGGCGGTGCCGAAGGCCGCCCGGTTGGTCATGGAGGTCGGCATTGAGGGAACACGCAGAATGACCTGGCCATGCACACCATGGGTTCCGAATGTCTCCGGGATCATCGGTTCAGAGGGGTCGCCGAAAGTGTTCTGCCGACAATCCTATAGTAACTTTTTGTAAACGACGACATCATGCCATTGGTTGGATCATCTGATATACACTAATTCTCAGTGTGGCTGGCGCCCGCAACCCAAGGACCGGTAATCCCCTCTGGGGATAAGTGCCTTGGTGGCGTTTCGGGCACCAAGGTTTTCCACAACCCATTTTCTTGTTTTTTGTGGCAGTTTTACGGAGTAAGGCACTAAATGCAGCTGAAGAATCTATATTCAACAGCGTTTTGCTATAGGTTTCATCAGCTCGTGAAAAGAGGAGATTAGCATGAGTTTGTTACTTCCTGTCATGGGGGCCGGAGAATATAACGTTGAACCCCAAAAGATCATCTGTTTAGGACTCAACTATGCCGAACACATCAAGGAAAGTGCTCAGGCCGATAGTGAGCGATTCAAAGATGAAAAACCGAGCGAACCAATTCTCTTTCCCAAAACTCGCAATACCTTGGTTGGCCCCGATCAGGCTATCATCCTCCCGAAATTCCTTGATGAATACGGATTTAGAACCTGTCGAACTGACTATGAAGGTGAATTGGCAATAGTCATCGGGTCAGGGGGGAAAAATATATCCGAGGAAAACGCCTATGAGCATATCTTCGGGTTTACCTGCTTTAATGATGTTAGTCAGCGCAATTTCCAGAAACATGACAAGTCGGGCTGGTATAGAGGAAAATCACTCGACACTTTCGGGCCAATTGGACCGGTTATAGTGCTTATGAAGGATATTGGTAACCCTCAAGAGCTCAACATCAAAACACGGTTGAACGGGAAAGTGGTTCAGGATTCTAACACCCGGCACATGCTTTTTTCAATTCGTCAAATAATTGCATTTATCTCAAAACAATTTACCCTTGAGGCTGGAGATATAATCGTCACCGGTACTCCTAGCGGGGTAGGGCCTATTGCAGCCGGCGATGTTGTCGAGGTTGAAATTGAAAACATCGGCGTGCTGAAAAATCCTGTTCTGGCTGAGTAGCTATCAGAATGATGAATATATCAATGAAACACGCCCACTTGATAAAAAGTTTGGAAAAAGCGAATTCTTTATAACCTACATCTGACGCATTCAGATAAAAGAGGAGATACCCTTGTCCGGATTATATGACCAGATCGACCCCGATGGCCTGCTCGAGTTTTCAGTGGTTTACACCAACCGAGCGCTTAACCACATGTCGAAGCGCTTTCAGGGCGTGATGACTGACATTTCTGCCATGCTCAAGTGTGTCTACAGAGCACACTCGGCCGTATTGGTGCCGGGCAGCGGCACTTTCGGCATGGAATCCGTGGCGCGCCAGTTCGCACACGGCAAACACGTGATGGTCATCCGTAACGGCTGGTTCAGCTACCGCTGGACGCAGATCTTTGACATGGGATCCATCCCGGCCAGCCATACGGTGATGAAAGCCCGCCCTATCGCAAAAGATTCGCAGGCTGCTTGGATACCGGCGCCGATTGAAGAAGTGCAGGCAGCCATCGCCAAGGAGAAGCCGGCGCTGATATTTGCACCGCACGTCGAAACCGCCGCCGGCATGATCCTGCCCGACGACTATCTCAGCGCAGTGGCCGATGCTATACATGGTGTGGGTGGCCTGATGGTGCTAGACTGCATTG
>CAYSON010000085.1:5443-9750 GCA_964432635.1 uncultured Desulfopila sp. | reverse complement strand
TCGCCCAAGCTGAGATCCTTATCGGTGTAAATGCCTTCGATGGTCTTGGAGGCCTTACCCTTTTTGATGGTGAGATTGTAGGTACGGTTGTCCTTGAGATCGTTGAACCAGAAGTCGCCGTACTCGTCGGTCTCCGCGGTGAAGGTGTCCTTGGAGTTGACGTCCTTGATGGTACATTTGGCACCAATGATGACTTCCTCCTCTTTCGGATCATAGACGGTGCCAGCCACGAACTTCTTCGGCAAGCCCTGATAATAAACCCGTGATTTGGTGCCGGCACCGGCGTTGAGGAACTCAGCTTTCTTGATGAAATCCTTGAAATCCTTTTCCTCGCCGAAACGCAGGGCCCCGGTCGGACAGTTATCAACACAGCGCGGTACATCCCAGTTTTCGTCGTTGTCGAGGAGATGGGCGCAACCGGTGCACTTCTGGGCGAGATTCAGTCCTTCGTTAAAGTAGATGGCATCGTGCGGACAGGTCGGTGCGCAGAGCTGGCAACCGGTGCACTTTTCCGGATCGATGATCACCAGACCATCGTCGCGTTTGTAGATGGCACCCACGGCACATTCGGCGATGCACGGCGCATCGTCGCAGTGGTGGCACATCTTCGGCACATAGGTGATCTTGACCTTGGGCACCTGGCCACGAATGAGCTCGGTCAGGCCAAGCCAGAACTGTCCGGTGTCCGGCTGCGGTTTGGCATAAGGGGTCCAATCGTTGCCGACATGCTCGTCTTTACAGGCGATTTGGCAGCAATAGCAACCGTTGCAGATCGATAAATCGATGAAGAAACCTTTCATTTCTTGCCTCCTTTCTCTACCCAGGCGTCAAAGCGCAGACCGGACGCGGGATCGTATTCTCGTTCAAAGGCCTCGGGATACTCCCGCTTCCATTTATCCATGATATCGCCGGTGCACAGGCTCACTTCGACAAGGTAGCCGCTGGTTGCCTGGCCGACGCAACGCTTCGAGGTGATGCCCTCGCCGGAGATGGTGTTGATGGCGCCGCCGCGATCGACCTTGCCGGGAATGATCGGATCATGGCGAGCTCCATGGTCGACATAGGCTACGCCGGGCATGACCCTTTCCCATACCCTGGCGCCGCAGAGGACGATACCCCTTTCGTTATGCACCATGACGATGTCGCCCATCTTGATGCCACGCGATTCAGCATCAGAGGGATGGATCCACACCGGCTCATACATATAGCCGTCATAGCCGCGAACCTTGCAAGGCGCCACCTCGCGGCTCCAGCTGATATCGTCTGCCTGGGAGTGGACCCGCCAGCGACCATGGTTGGACATGAGCAGCAGCGGGTATTGATTGGCGCGCCAACTGGATTGCCGTTCGTCGTGCATCGCCGATTTTTCGATCCATTTGGGGATCGGCGGACGTTCGAGATCGTCGGGGAAGTTTTTGGCGATGCGCTCAGAATAGAACTCGAGTTTGCCCGTCGGGGTCGGCATCGGGTTCTTTACCGGGTCATCATAAAAGGGCCTGAGACCGACAACGTCCTTCTCCCAGTCCTCGGCGGTGGGCAGGACCACATATTGCTTTTCGACGAACTCTTCCCATTTGATGAGCTTTTCCAAACCCATATTGTTGAAGACTTCCTTCTGCAGGTCGCGAATGGTCTTGCCTTCGCTGAACTCATCGCCTTTGCCGAGCTTTTTGGCGATCTCAAGCACCGCCTCATAGTCGCTCTTCGACTCGCCAACCGGATCAACCGCCTTGTCGAGCAGAATGACGCTATGATGCTGCGTACCCTGACGGGTATTGGTGACGATATCCTCAACCTCCATGTTGGTGTTGGTGGGCAGAATGATATCAGCATAAAGACAGTCGTTCTCGAGCCAGGGGTGCTGGGCAAGGATGAATTCGATCTTCGGATCGCGCTCGGCGATAATGGTCTCGTTGCCGCAGTTCCAGCAGGTGATGCGGCAGGGGGTGTCGGTCCACATCATATGGATCTCGGTACCGCCCTTCTCCTTGGCGATGGGATAGTTGTATTCGACAAACTGATCGTCGACCATCTCCTCGATGCCGCCGTTACCCCAGAATTTGAGCGGCGGGTTGAGAATGGCGGTGTGAATCAGGGTCTTGGGAATGAGTTGCTTGCCCCAGGCACGGATGGTGGTCAACGTCGGCTTGGTGAGACGCTCCGGCAGTTGCGGGTTGAAGAAGCGGGTTGATTTGAGCAGTTGGGCGCGCGGCATGCCGCCGTAGGTGATCTGGGTCTGATGCACCCCTGGCCCCCCCAGACCCTGCATGCCGAGAAGGATACACTCAAGACGGGCCGGTTCATGGGAGTAAGGCCCACGGAACATCGAACCACCGAAATAGTGGGCAATGGAGGTGACTTTCTTGGCGAATTGGCGGGCCAGAGCCTTGATCGTCCACGGCGGAACGCCGCATTTCTTGTACGCCCAGGCGGGAGTTTTGGGAATACCGTCTTCCTCGCCCATGACATAGGCTTCGACCTTGTCCATACCGATGGTATGGGTTTTGATGTATTCCTTGTTGTAGGTACCCTCTTTCAGCCAGGTATAGATGATCGCCAACTGCAAGGCGGCATCGGTATTGGGCAGCACCGGGATCCATTTGTCGGCGTGAACAGCGGCGCCGTAGTTGAGGTCCGGACAGATGTAGACCTGTTTGATACCACATTGGGTCCAGAAATAGCAGAGACGACTGGCGAACTGACCGACGAAGCCCCAGGGGGTGGTCTCCGGATCACAGCCCCAGAAGAGCACCAGTTCGCAGTGCTCGGTCATGTCCTTGACCACGTTGTCGGAAGGATCCATCATGCCGACGATACCCTGCCCCCAGACATGCTTTGAACCCCAATAAAAACCTTCCCAGCTGTCGGGATTGCGCACCTGCTGGGTGAAACCGCCAAGCATTTCGAGAAGACGGGCCTGATGGCCGTGTGGGGTGTTGATGGTCTTGCATTCACCATGGCCATCGCCCTGGGCGAGGATGCCCAGCGGACCGTAGGTCTTGATGATACGCTTGATTTCGGAGGTGATGAGATCGGTGGCCTCATCCCAGCTGATGCGAACATACTTGCTCTTACCGCGATTCTGGGTATTGCGATCACCCTTGGGATCGCAGTCAACCCGCTTCAGCGGGTACTTGATGCGGTTCGGGGAATAGGTGCGCTTCTTGTAGGAGAGCGACCAGGGAGAAGGCATGCCCTTGAAGTTCGATTCCAAGACCTTACCATTTCTCTCAAATTTCCAAGGATTAAACGACTTGCGATCGAACTTCCAATCAAAATGCATGGGGCGAACGCGGACGATCTTGCCATCTTTGACGTCGACACAAGACGGGTCGCACCCTCCGAGCAGACCGCCCAAGGCCAAGGCCCTAACGACTGTCCTGTCCACTTTGGTGTTGACTTTGACTTTGTCCTTTTTTGGCATACTAAACTCCTCCTTTCTCGTTTGTTGGGCCACAACCGGCATCGCCCAAAAAGTTGAGTTGAACCACCGCAGAACCAAGAGACATCAACCTGTACACCACGATTTCCTCGTAAAAACTGTCACAGCACCCGACCTCGGCGGCATGTGCACGCTGCCGAGGCATTATTTCTCCACAGTCCGCTGGACATAGCCGAACTCCTGGGTCTTGAAGACATTCTCCTGCAACTCGTCCTCGGTGCACTTCCTCACCTTGCACAACAGACAGGTGAGGTCGGGGGAACCGTACATCGGGTCGAGATGGTTGTTGTCGGTCAAGACATTGGGATTTGAAATGAATACACCATGATAGCCTTCCGGCCCCTCCTCGGGATAGAACCAGTTGGCGGTGGCCATGAGCATGCCTCTGAGAATGCCGGGGAAGGTACGGCATTTTTGCCTGATCTTGCCGCGTGGGCTTTCGATCCAGATCCAGTCACCGTCGGAGACGCCGTATTTAGCGGCAGTGTCGGGGTGCATCTGAGCCATGGGATATTCCATGAAACTGCGCAACCAGGGAATGTTGCGGTACTGCCCGAGGAAATAGAAGGGCTGGCGGAAACCGCTGCTCATAACCAGCGGGTACTCCTTGTATATCTCTGGGGTGCTGTAGGGACTCTCCCCCGGCTCCCGGTACACCGGCAGGGGATCGTAGCCGAGTTCCTCCATGCGCTTGGAAACGAACTCGAACTTGCCGGTGGCGGTGGGGAAGCCGCCACCCTTGCGCCAGTAATCGGTCTTGTACTTATAATAGACCTGATCCTTCCCCCAGCAGCCACTGACGATGTTCTTGCTGAAGTCCTTCCACTTCATCTGACCGCCCATGCCCTTACGCACCTGGTAATCA
>CAYSON010000085.1:0-5433 GCA_964432635.1 uncultured Desulfopila sp. | reverse complement strand
TGGCCTCGCCCGGAGGTTCCACCGCCTTGTTGTGGGCGGCGATGAAGAAGCGCGGATGCATGTCGTAAACATCGTCCAGTTCCAGCCAGTGCGCCGAAGGCAGGACCATGTCCGAGGCCTGGGCCATCGGACCCATGAACAAATCGACATGGACCATGAAGTCCATTTTCTCGATGGCCGCGACCACCTCCTTGGTGTTGGCCATATGCACGATCTGCTGCCCGCCGACGCTGATCCACACATGGATGGGCGCCTTGTCGGCAAGGATCGCCTTGACCATGGTGTCGGGATTGCAGGTCCGTGCCGCCCCCATCTTGAAGCGGTCGATGCCAATAATCTTGCTCTGCATCTCGGGGGTGAGCGGAAGTTCGAGGAAGAAATCTTCGATCAATCCGGTTTCGGGGAGCACCCAGCTGATCATTGAACCGGGCCGTTCGATATTGCCGCACAAGCCCATCAAACAGGTAATGGCCCGCAGGGTGTGACCACAGTTGGCCTGACGCTCAAGCGAACTGCCGACCTGGATGCAGCCGGGGGTGTCGACGGCGAACATGCGGGCAGCGGCGATGATCTTGTCCTTGGGTACCCAAGTAACTTCTGAGGTCTTCTCCGGAGTCCACTCACTTACGCGCTCCTTCAGCTCATCAAAGCCATAGCTCCATTTTTCGACGAACTCCTTGTCCCATAGCCCCTCGTTGATGATAACGTTCATCATCCCCATGGCCAGGGCGCAGTCGGAACCGGGTCTGGGCTGCAGCCACAGGGTGGCGCGGGTGGCATAGGCGCTGGCGCGCGGGTCAATGATGATCAGGTTCTTGCAATGTTCAAGAGACTGGATGAACCAGTTGCACATCTCCGAGTCGGCGGAACTGATCTCCAATTGCTTGGCCCACATAATCTGCGTCTTGGGAAACTCTCCCCCCCAACCGTGGTAATCGCAATAGAGACGACCGTAACCGGTGACCAGGCCGTAGAGGCCCAAGCGGGGACTATGGCAGACATAGCCCGGGCTGATGACGTTGGCCGAGCCAATGGACCGGGCTAAGCGATGAATATAGCGGTTATAACCGCGGCCTGTTCCCTGGGAGATGGCGATTGATTCCTTGCCGTATTTGATCTGGCTTTCCTTGACCTTTGTTTCGATGGTGTCGAGGGCCTCGTCCCAAGAGATCCGCTGCCATTTACCTTCCTTTTTCGCCCCGACTCGCTTCATCGGGTATTTGAGGCGATAGGGGCTGTCGATGTGCTGGATGCTTGACAGGCCCTTGGCGCACATGGTGCCGCGGGTCAAGGTATCGGGATTGCCCTCGATATGCACCGGCACCCCATCTTCCACGGTAACCTTGACGCCACAGCCGCCATGACAACTCTTGCAGGTTGAATAAACCACCTTTCGTTCAGGCATTGGTTTCCTCCTTTATATGATCCCGGAATCGTTAAAATGTGGGAAGTTTCGACAGCACGGGACGGTAAATACCGACCTTGAGTACGCAATATTTCAGGGAAAAGGCGCCAATGGTATGGGTAATCACCGCCAGCACCAGCAAAGGTGGAGAGAGTTCTCCGGCAAAGAGACTGAGAATCGAAATCCCCATTGGCAAGATGATTCCCAAAACAATAACGCCAAACCAAAACACCACCGCGCTCTTGCCGACGAGAAGCTCCTTTACCGAATACTCCCCGGTCTTCGACTGATAGGAGGCGTTGATCAGATAGGTGGTGATGAGCAAGGCGTTGACCATGAGAAACAGGCGACTGGCAGCCTCGATGGCATGAAAGTCGACGCCACCGGTAATCAGACCGATGCCCATGATCAGACCAAGTCCATCGGCCAACCCCATGAGAACGAACACGATCGGCAGCATCCCCGTATTCCAGAAAGGTATCGATTTGCAGTAACTCATGGCGAAGCCGCAGTAGATGCCGGTCAGCAACATGAAAAAGCCGGCGAGCCCGCGCATCACCCAGTCGAGCGCGGTGACAAACCCGACCGAAGAGGCTGCCACCAGGTTATTCTCCAACTGATAGGTGGTGATCAGCTGCACCAGGGCAAGAACCGAGTACACGAGGGTGAAAAACATGCCACGAGCCAGCCACGAGGTCTTCCAGGCACTGGCGAAGGGGGGGACGGCACGCCAGAAACGCCAGGGACGGCCAAGGTAAAAGAAGTGGAAGGGCAACTTGAGACCGACGATGATGAACCAGCCCGCAACCTGCCCCCACCAGTTATTATAGAAGAGCGCTACCAAGTACAATCCCATGCCCAGCGCCGAGAACACCTCCGCCAGCCAGATGAGAATTCCCTGGCCGTCAACCCACTCGGTTTGTGCAGTAGGCTTTATCATCCACTCATGGGTCGTTATCCATTGACGACGTTTTTCCATTGCTGTGATCTCCTATTTGTTCTCTTTCAAATGGGGGAAGACTTCTCTGGCCCGCGCTTCGAGGGAACTGAGATGCTGGATATGGCTACCCGTCTGAGCCGAAAGTGGAGCCTTGTTGTCCTTGCCGCCGATCTTACCATCGACATAGTAGACAGATGGATCCGTGCCCAGCTCCCTCTGCAACTGAATGGGTTTTCGTTCCCTGAGCAGTTGCGAAACGTTGCTTTCCGGATCGTCGATATCACCAAAGGTCAGTGCCCTCGCCTGACAGGTGTTGACACAGGCCGGCGTGGCATCGCGGTCAATCCCAGGCTTGAGATTATTCTTCATGCCGTGGTCGATGCGCTCTAAACAGAAATTGCACTTCATGGTGGTGCCACGCTGGTGCGGGTAGAGTTTCTTGCCCTTTTCCTCGAATTGCGTCTTGGGATGGCCAGGATAATACCCGGGGTCGAGTTCCTTGGAGAGGAAGGTTCTGTTCTGATAGGGGCAGGCGATGACGCAGTAGCGGCAACCAATACACTTGTTGGCGGTGATCTCGACGATCCCGTCGGGGCGCTGATGCGAGGCTCCGGTCGGACAGACGTCGACGCAGGGTGCCTCCTTGCATTGATTGCAGCGTACCGGGAAGGTGGAAACGTCAACGACGCCGGCATCTTCGGTTTCATAGGCGATGAGCTTCACCCAGGTCACCCGAAGCGGCAGAAAGTGCTCTACTCTGCAGGCAGCAACGCAGGCATGGCATCTACAGCACTTCGTGAGGTCAATCACCATTCCATATCTCATGATTTGGCTCTCCTTTTTTTGATTTCTATTACACTAAAGATCTCGCCAGAAAGGCACATGCGCGACTAGAAATTTCGGCAATTGTATGATACATTACATGCAATAACTTTCCTGTCAAGCGATTATTTCTCCGCATCTTTCTCGAGAAATGACAATGTGGCAGGCACCTTGCGAGCAACCCTGATCTGCCGCCCTCAGGTCCTGGTTGACCGGGCGCGAATTATATGTCATCAGTGGCCTTGCCACTGCACGTCCTCTCGGTGCCGTGGTCGGTCGCTCTTCACAGACACACCATTTATCCGGCGGATACTCCACACTATACCAACCGCCCCAGTTCCTACATCTTTGTTTTCGGTGGCAACCATGCCCAGCTACGATCTGATCCTTCTTCACCCTCCGGCCGTCTATGACTTTCGCAAAGAGCCTCTCTTCCCCGGAGCCCTAGGGAGAACCCCAGAAACCGTGCAGTTCACCAAGGTCCCTATCGGCATGCTGAGCATTGCCGATTACCTTGATCGTCATGGCTATACCACCATCATTGACAACCTCGGCGACCGCATGGTCAACGAGGTCGGCTTCGACGTCGAGCGCCACCTGCAAGGTCTCACGGCACAGATCTTCGCCATCGGCCTTCATTTCCAGCAGCACTCCCCCGGAGCACTGGCCATCGCCCGTCTCTGCAAGCAGCTGCACCCCCACTCGCTGGTTATCGTCGGCGGGCTCACCGCCACCTGCTTTCACCGGGAAATAATCGAACAGTACCCCTTTATCGACGCGGTGGTGCGTGCCGAGGCGGAAAAGCCCTTGCTCCAGCTGCTCCGCGCCTATGAGCAACACGGCCGGCTCACCGATACCGCCAACCTCACCTACCGCAACGCCGCCGGGGAAATCCGCACCACCCCGCTGCTCCCGGCCAGCCGCGACCTGAACGATTTCGAATACACCCGCTTCGAACTGCTGACGCCGCAATACTCGATTTATGCCGAAGACTCCTGCCATCGCTGGAGTCTTGAGGTCTGCCGCGGCTGCACCTACAACTGCGCCATTTGCGGTGGCTCCGCCCATACCTATAAAACTCGGCTCGGCATGGACCGACCCGCCTTCCGCAGCCCGCAACGGATTGTCGCCGACATCAAAAACCTCATTGAACGCGATGTTCGCTTCGTTGGCTTGTATCAAGACCCGCGCATGGGTGGCAGAGCCTACTGGCAGGAACTTTTCACCACCCTGAAAAAGGAGAAGCCGCAATTGGAGCGTTTGTCCCTCGATCTGCTGATTCCGGCTGACGAAGAGTTCATTCGTGAAATTGCCAGCATCGGCAGAGAAATCATCCTCCACCTTTGCCCGGACACCGGCAGCGACAAGGTGCGCAAGGCCCTCGGCCGCCCCTACAGCAACGAGGCCCTGCTCCATACCATGAAGCTTTGTCACAAGTACCACATCCCTGTAACCAACTTCTTTTCCGTCGGTCTGGCCGGAGAAACGGAGGAAGAGGTCGGTAAGACATGGGAACTCTGGGCCGAGCTTGATACCATGAACGAAGTGGCGCGGCGTCAGGGAAATTTTGGCGACATCGAAAGCTCGGTGCCGATTGGCGGGCAAATCCTCGGCCCCATTGTCATCGATCCCGGCTCACCCGCCTTCGACGATCCAGAGCGATACGGTTACAAGATGCTCTACAACAATCTCGAGGAGTACGTCGACGGCCTGTCGCAAGCCACCTGGAGTCATTGGCTCAACTACGAGACCAAGGAACTCGACCGCGCCAGCATCGTCGAGTTGATCAACCAGTCGATCGAATTTACCATCGATCAGCGGGAGCGGCACGGCTTTTACAGCCAGGCTGAAGCCCATTATGAACGGTGTCGGGTCGAAGCCGATCGGGTGATACAGAAGGAGGTCGACGCCATTTTACAACTTAAGGATGAAAGGGAAAAAAGGGCCCGGATTGTCGCCATTCGCAAAAACCTCGACCACCTCGAAACCACCCGCATGAACTTCCTGTAACCCCGGCGGCACACCATCATTAAAAAATCACCGAAGAAACCGAGCTATTCGTTTCTTCGGTGTTTGTCGTAGACTGGATCGCTCCGCAATGATGCGATCCAGTCGTTTAGTTTCTGTATGCCAGGGGTGCGGCTATTTTCCTGTTTCAAAACGGAATTTCTGTTCCGGGTCGACGATGGCGAGAACGCGCATCACACAGCCGTCTCCACCCGGCCAGCGCCACGGCAAGGCCACAAAGAAGCAGCGCTTACCGGTG
>CAYSON010000084.1:0-9767 GCA_964432635.1 uncultured Desulfopila sp. | reverse complement strand
CGCGAATGACGTGCAACGTATTTGCGAAGTACGCTATCCATCAGCGACTGCCAACCTTCGCCGGTGGACTTGAAGTAGGCAACGACCTCAGGGCTGTAGCGCACTGAAACGAGCAATTTCTTATTCTCGGATTTTGGCCGACCCCGCAAGGAACGCAGCGGCACCATTGCCTTTAGCTGAGTTGGCGTGAGTGGCTGTGCGTCAGGATCACTTTTAGCTGCCGCAGTAATAGACTTGTCCTCTTCTTTGGTAGGCATGAGAACAGTGGGACGCTTAGAGATTTTGGACATAATGTTTTACCTCTCGACGATTGGCGCGGCGCAAGCTGATGATTCTCCGCACTTCACCACGGTCTACAAACGCCACGAAGTACAGGATCTCGGTTTTCGGGGCGAGGGCAACCATTCGCGCCTCGTTGTACACAAACCGGTCATCAACCCACACCAGCGCGGATTCCCAGTCGAGTTCGCTCGCGAGTGACAGCGACAAGCCATGCTTTGTTTGATTTGACAAGTCCTTAGCTGGATCGAACTCGATTTCCATGGATTTATTGTAGCTACAGTAAAGGCGATTGTCAACGGCAAATGCGGCGTGTATTTATGGGCCGAACAGTGTAATAAGTTGAAAATATTCCGTCCTATCATTTCATATAGATGACCCGATAGTCCACCTATGCAGGTATCAGAGCAGCAAACATGGAATTAACACTTCCTTTTTTCCACTTATTGCCGTTTGTATAAAGTCTTTCCACGTATTGCGATATTGAAGCATAAAAGGTGGAAGCACAACCAGCTATCGACCTTGAGTGGGTAAGCGTCCAAGGTTCAATTCGCATCAGGATGTTCGACCACTCGCGTTTGCGGAGTTGGGACGATCCGCATTTATTGCTTCATCGAGCCTGAAATGTTCTCTAATGTACCAATTATTCGTAAAATGTTCTCGAATAATTTGTTATGGAAAAACTTCCTTGTTGTGTATACCATCCTTGATGGGAGGAGCAACCGAGTGCTCCTGGGCTCATGCCAAGCACAATCAACGTCGTGCCGTTTGCAGTTCGCAAGAGGGAAAGCCCGGCGCAAGCCTTGGGGGCACCTTGCGTCGCCAGAAAGGATGGGGAGATGATTGAACTGCGCGAGATCTGCCGCACCTTTGCCGTCGGCGGCCAGGAGGTGCGGGCCATCGACCGGGTATCGCTGACCGTGGCGGCGGGAGAATATGTGTCGATCATGGGCCCGTCCGGATCAGGCAAGTCGACCCTACTGCATCTCCTTGGCCTGCTTGATACCGCCAGCAGCGGCTGCTACCTGCTCGACGGCGAGGATGTCACCGGTCTTGACGATCTGCGCCTCGCCGCCACCCGCAGCCGACGCATCGGCTTTGTCTTTCAGTTCTTTCATCTTATTCCCCGTCTCACCGCCGAGGAGAATGTTGAACTGCCGCTGCTGCTCGCCGGTGTCCCCTTAGCCGAGCGGCGGTGGCGCAGCGGTGAGTTGCTGCACCGTTTCGGCCTGGACAGCCGTCGCCAGCATCGTCCCGACGAATTGTCCGGTGGCCAGCGGCAGCGGGTGGCCATTGCCCGGGCGATGATCAACCAGCCGACGGTGCTGCTCGCCGACGAGCCCACCGGCAACCTCGACCGCAGCGCCGGGGCCGAGATCATCAATCTGCTTGAGGAATTAAACCTTTCCGGACAGACCCTGGTGGTGGTCACCCACGATCCGGAGGTCGGCGAACGGGCCCGCCGTCGTCTCCGTGTGGTCGACGGCCGCATCGCCTCCGACAGTGGCGGCTAATCATGCACCCTCTTGAAGCTCTTTATTTCGGCCTGCGTAGTCTTGGGGCCGGCAAGGTCAAGACAAGCCTGATGCTGCTTGCTACCGCCATCGGCGTGGCGGCGGTGGTGCTGCTCATCGGCATCGGCAATGGCGCCAGGCTTTACATCGTTGATAAGTTTTCTTCGCTCGGCACCAACCTGCTCATCGTCATCCCCGGCCGCACCGAAACCGCCGCCAATACCCCGTCGACGCTGCTCGGCGAGACCCCGCGCGAGCTCACCCTGGAGGACGCCCTGGCGCTCACCCGCAGCGATCTGGTGTTGCGCGTAGCACCCCTCAATATCGGCGAACTGCATGCCGCCCGTGGCGGCCGTGAGCGCCAGGTGCCGGTGATCGGCACCACCAACTTCTTTCTTGAGGTCCATCACCTCAAGTTGGCCCAGGGCTCGTTTTTGCCCGAGGAAGATTGGCAGATCGCCCGGCCGGTCTGTGTTATCGGCGCCAACGTCAAACGCGAACTGTTCGGCAGCGAGACGGCGGTGGGGGAGTTGATGCGTCTGGGCGGCTATCGTTGCCGGGTCATCGGCATCCTTTCCTCGGAGGGACGCTCGCTTGGTTTCGACGATCAGGAGCTGGTTATCGTCCCCGTGGCCTTTGCCCAGATGCTCTACAACACCAGCGGGCTCTTTCGCGTGCTGGTCGAGGGTCGCGGTCCGCAAGCGCTTGACCAGCTCAAGGCCCATATCAGGGGCACCATTGCCAGGCGACATTATGGCGAGGACGATGTCACCATTATCACCCAGGATGCGGTGCTCGCCACCTTTGACAAGATCCTCACCACCCTGACCCTGACCGTCGCCGGAATTGCCGCCATCAGTCTGGTGGTGGCCGGCATCCTTATCATGAACGTCATGCTTATGGCGGTGGTGCAGCGAACTGCCGAGATCGGCCTGCTCAAAGCCCTGGGGGCCACCCGGCGCACCATCATGATCCTGGTGGTGAGCGAGGCGGTGCTGCTCTCGCTGATCGGCGCCCTGTTCGGCATCCTTCTCGGTTTTGCCGGGGCCTGGGGTATTGCCCGCTTTTATCCCGAGCTGCAGACCATGCCGCCAATGTGGGCGGTGGCCGCGGCGGTGGTCACCGCACTTGGCAACGGCTTGATCTTCTCGCTGCTGCCGGCACGGCGTGCGGCACGTCTTGATCCCATTCGTGCCCTGGCCGGCCATTGACGGAGGGGCGATGCGATTCTCCGATCAGCTCCTTTTCATCACCACCTCTATCCGCGCCAAGCGGTTGCAATCCTTTCTCACCGGGCTGGGCATTGCCGTCGGCATCGGTGCCGTCATTCTGCTCACCTCGATGGGGGAGGGCTTGCAACGCTTCGTGGTGGCTGAATTCACCCAATTCGGAACCAACCTCATCGCCATCAATCCCGGCAAGGTCAACACCTTGGGCACGCCCCTCGGGGTGCTCGGCTCAGAGCGGCTGCTGACACTTGAGGATAGTGAGGCGTTGTCGCGTCTGCCCGAGGTGGAGGCGGCGGTGCCGATGGTTCAGGGCAATGCCGAGGTCAAGGCCCACGGGCGGACCCGCCGCATCACCCTGTACGGGGTCGGGGCGGAAATGGACCGGGCTTTTCGCCTGGCTGTGGCCAGCGGTCGGTTCCTTCCTGCCGATGATCCGCGCACCGCCCGCCCCTTTGTGGTGCTCGGGGCCAAGGTGGCACGGGAGCTTTTCCCCGGCAGTAACCCTCTCGGGCAGCGCTTGCAGGTTGGGGATCAGCCGGCCCGCGTTATCGGGGTGATGGAATCCAAAGGGTTTGTGCTTGGTTTTGATATGGACGATACCGTCTATATTCCGGCGGTCAGGGCGCTTGATCTTTTCGAGCGCGAGGGCTTGATGGAGATTGATGTCCTCTATCGCCAGGGCTATGCCCCGGAGGAGGTCACCGCCGCCATCCGTCGCCTGCTGGTCAGTCGCCACGGCCAGGAGGATTTTACCATCACTACCCAGCAGCAGATGCTTGAGGTTCTGGGCTCGGTGCTGTCAATGCTCACCGTGGCGGTGGGGGCCCTGGGTGGCATCTCGCTTCTGGTCGGCTCGGTGGGGATTTTCACGGTGATGACCATCGCCGTACGTGAGCGCACCGCCGAGATCGGGGTGCTGCGCGCCCTGGGCGCCTCGCGGCGGCGCATCCTGGTGCTCTTTCTTCTCGAGGGGACCCTGCTTGCCGCCCTCGGGGGCAGTGCCGGGTTGCTTGCCGGGGCGGTAGTCGCCTGGCTGGTGCACGCCCTGGTGCCGCTCCTTCCCGTCCATACCCCATGGACCTTTGTTCTTCTTGCCGAGCTGCTGGCGATGGTTATCGGCGTGGTAGCTGGAATACTTCCGGCCCGTCAGGCAGCCGCCCTCGATCCGGTGCAGGCCCTGCGTTCGGAATAGTTCGGCGCAAGGCGCGCTGCCAGGCGATCACCACCTGCCATCTTTTTCTCGCGGTGACGAAACAGCCACCGTCGCTTTCTCAATCCCTCCTTTGCACCTTTCTCAGAAGATTTCTACCTGACCCTGCGCCGGCGAGTGCAGGGACAGCTTTTCCGCCGCCATGTTGCGGATGCGCTCGGGAGAGGAGAGGCGCTCGCGCAGGGATTCGAGGGCCGCCTGATTCTCAATGAGAACATGGTGCGCCGCCTTGCTGTTGGCTGCTGCCTGCTGATAGCTCTCGGCGGTGGTGGTCAGGTACCACTGCGTCGCCAGCAGCAGGGGGGAGAGGGCAAGGAGCAGCTTGATGAGGCGGATGAAAACGATCCGGGTGGTTTCCCGCGAGGCGATCCGTTGTTCGTCAAGTTGCTGACAAAAAGGTGGCACGAAGTTTCGTTGGCGACGTCGTGGGAATTGCGACTGATAGGTGGCGGCGCGTCTTGGATTGCTGGCGGGAAAGATCAGGGGATGGTGTATCGGGTATCGGCTGACGATCAACCCAGGCGCCAATCTTGCGTTGTGTTTCATGAGAAAATGCCCCTTTTTTTCATGCCTTGTTTCATTTCGGCGAAGTGTGCCCGGTTAATCTCCCGTTCGATGCTCCAGATCCCCCTGTCCCAGATCTCCACACGTTCGATCATGCCGATGAGGACAATGTCCTTTTTCAATCCCACCTCGGAACGGAGTGGTGGCGGCAAAAGGATTCGTCCCTGCTTGTCGGCGAGGATCTCGTAGCTTTCCGATTCGAAGTATCTGAGAATCCGGTCGACCGTGTCGGGATCGCCATCGCGGTCATTTTTTAAAGTATTTTCAAGGATTTCCCATTCCGCCAGGGGATAGGTTCGCAGGTGATTTTCCCAGGGGATGGCAATGAGGATCTCCGACTGGTAGCGGCGCAGTACCTCCCGAAAGCGGCTGGGAAAGCTCAGGCGACCCTTCTCGTCGATTGCGTGATCGTATTTGCCGCGAAAGCGAAGATCTGCCATTTACCACCATAGTAGCCCATATAGTGCTATATCATCCCATTGCTAACCATATAATCGAATACGTTTGCTCGTGCAAATCAAAAAAACGTTATAACAGATAAATAGCAGGTATGAAGATGGATGTAAAGGAGAGCTGGATCAGATGATCCACAGTATGGGGTTGAAAAGAATATTATTTAACTATAAGAAATAAAATCACTAAATATATTTAATGGAGTTGAGTGTGGTAAAATGTGATAGTATGGAGAATAATGGAGGAAATGGCGGGGTGTGGGCTCAGGGAGAGGTGGAGGAAGCGGCGGGTCGCGCCGCACGTTGTGAAAGGAACAACAAAAAAAGGCCCCGCGGCGATGGTCGCCGCGGGGCCTCGAATTCTCCCGACACCCTTGGGTGTCGGGAATCTTGCCGTGCTAACTATTTTTTCTTAATCATGTGCATGCGCTTGCCGGCCTTCTGCATGTCCGGAGGGCCGAGCCAGGTGCCGCAGAGCAGCAGGTTGTAATAGGCCCACTTGAACATGAGCTTGGAGATATGGTTCATCTCGGTATCTTTGAGCAGACCCATGGGACCAACGGTGGGGAAGGGGTACTCTCCCACTACTGGTTCGATGTCGTAGTTGAAGTCGATGACGTAGGCTTTCCCGAAGCCTGATTCGATGAATCAGAGGGCATGGCCATCGGATCTCGCGTGTTGCGCCTCCCCGTTGATATAGGCCATGATGTTTTCTTCGAGGATATCCGCCTGGAAGTGTGCCACCGCACCGGCCTTGGAGGTCGGGACGTTGGTGCCGTCGCCGAGCACCCAGACGTTTGGACGATCCTTGGGCTGCAGGGTGTGCCTGTCCACCGGGATGTAGCCCAGCGGATCGGAGAGGCCGGAATCGATCATCACCTGGGAACCGAAGTTGGGTGGAATCGACACCAGCATGTCGTAGTTGACCTCGGTGCCGTCGTAGGAAGAAATCACCTTGCGCTCGCCGTCGACACCGCCGAGGGCGAAGTTCGGGGTGATCTTGATGTTCTTCTGTTCACAGGCCTCGGAGAGCACGGCGGTGGCTACCGGCTTGGTGAAGGCGCCGGTGAGCGGGGTGACGAACTCAATCTCCACCTTGTCACGGATGCCGCGGGTGTGGAAATGCCAGTCGGCGAGGAAGGCGAATTCGAGCGGGGCCACCGGGCACTTGATCGGCATCTCGGCGATGTTGACCACCAGCTTGCCGCCCTCGAATTGGGCGAGGGCCTTTTTCAGATCGACACAATGGTCGAAGCGGTAGTAGCCGTATACGTCCTTGCCCCAGGTCTCCGCCAATCCTTCCACTTCCTCCGGACGAACGTCGCAACCGGTGGACATGATGAGAATATCGTAGCTGAATTTGCCTCTGGTGCTAGTGGTTACTTCCTGTTTGTCCCAATCGACGTTGACCAATTCGGAGATGACGAAGTCAATACCAGGCTTGAGGAACTCTCTCTTGGTTTTGCGAATTTCCTTTTCGGTGTTGATGCCGAAGGGAACGAAGAGATATCCGGGCTGATAGTCGTGGATATTGTCCTTGTCGATGATAGTGATGTTCCACTCGTTACGACAAAGATGCTTCCTCATCTTATTGGCCATCATCGTACCGCCGCATCCGGCGCCGAGGATGACAAGCTTCTTCATAGCGTATTCTCCCTCCTGTCAAGTAATGTTCGATACACCTATTGATTCGGTCAGTCCGACGTGCTTCCCTATTTGTTGCTTTTGTAGGCCTGGAACAGGGCGCCGATCGCCTCGACCAGGGTGAAGACCACGCCCAGGGCCTCCTGGACGTTGGGATCGTAGAGTTTTTTCACCGCGCCGATGGGGCCGATTTTTCCGGCGCGGCTCAGGTCGATGGTGGCAATGACCTGGCACATCGCCTCGGCCTGGGCCGGTGAGAAGGCGCAACCCCTGAGTGCGGTAAAGCTGGCCCCGGCAACTTGCAGAACTCCGCTCAGTTCGTTGAAGGTCTCGATGATCTGCGGCAGGGTCAGTTTGGCGAGAGGTTCGATCTCGTCTTTCAGCTCCATACCCGCCTTGAGCATGGTGATGGCGGTATTGAAGTGGTGCAGGTTGCCGAGCGTGTTGCGCAGCAGGGCGGCAACATCGTCGAGGCTGTACTGGCCCTCCACTTCCTGGAACATTTCAATAATGCGGGGATAGGCGAGCTTGGCGAGAGGCTCGATCTCGTCTTTCAGCTCCATACCCGCCTTGAGCATAATGACAGCGGTGTTGAAGTGGTGCAGGTTGCCGAGCGTGTTGCGGAGCAGGGCGGCGATGTCGTCGAGATTGTAGGTGCCCTCCAGGTCGCTCATCAGATCAGTCAACTTGGGAACCACCAGTTTGGCGACGGGCTCGATCTCGTCCTTGAGCTCCATCGCTCCCTTGGCGGTGGCCATAAGTGAGTTCAAGGTCTCGACATTGAGCACCAGGCTGCGCAGGAAATAGGCGAAATCCTCGCGGCGATGTGCCAAATCTTGCTCGGAGAGACAGTCAGCCGCGTCCGGAATCAGCTGCCCGGCAATCGGTGCGGCCTCGCGCCGCAGTTCGGCGACCTCCCCCTTGAGGGCTTTGATTTCTTGGGACAGGGCATCCAGCTTTTGTAAAATCAGAGTGTCATCCATCGTTTTCGTTCTCTTGTTGATTAGCTTGCCGTCGCGACGAATGATAGGTGGTGAATCGCCGCCGCCATTATCGAACAACCCTTAACCACTCTTGGAAAGCCAAAGCACGCTGCTCAATTTGCACAACCATTGGCCAGCGGGAAAATATCGTTGTGTCACCGTGTGACAGAATTGTTCCGCCAGTATATACTACCAAGTATTAGTAGTGTCCAGCCGAAAAAATACAAGGGATGGGAAGAAAGTGTAGGAAAAGCTATTGCACTGAAAGAATGACATTGTTGCACAGCATAGGGGGTATTATGCACAAAACGAGGGGGGTGTCAAGCTGGGGTGCGGATAGAGTCGGGCTTATCCTGGCGAGGACTCAGGCTGATGGACTTTCCGTTTCTTGGGGCGCCCGGGAGGCGGCGCGACTAACCTGCGGCGATCCTTGATGGCTTTGGCGCCAAGAAGAGTCATGATTGTTTGTCGCTGGCGTCGCGGGGGTGAACAATCCTTGTCCTGAGCAAGCAGCGGCGATAGGCTGAACGGCAGCGAAGGGAACGGCAAGTTTATTGAGCGGGCGAAGGTGGGAGGGGGGCAGGAACAACGATACAGCAGCGGCCGACCCCGGCAACGCCGGCGAATTCCGCAGGAGTTGTCGTGGGTATGCCGAAAAGGGCAGCCACTCCTTGACACGTGCGGTCATTTTGGCGCATCATTGATCTGTGGCGACCATTACCGCCGCCACGGCAACCGTACTGTCCAGATGGTTGTCGCATTGCCCTCCGTCCACCGGGAGACAATCATGGTCATGGCCACCTTGCTCGTCGTCGACGACGACCCAAACCAACGCGATCTCTACACCCGGCGCCTTGAGCGCATGGGCTATGCGGTGCTGGCTGCCTCTGGCGGCGAGGAGGCCCTGGAGGTCCTCGCCGGCAACCCCATCGAGGTGCTGATCACCGATTTTCAAATGCCCGGCATGGACGGCTGCGAGATTATCAGCCGGGTCCGCCAGTCCCAGCCACTGCTGCAGAGTATCGTCGTCACCGGCTACAGCGACATTCGCACGGCCATCACCGCCATGGGGGTCGGGGCCTTCAATTACCTGCAGAAGCCGATCGATTTCGCCGAGCTCGGCATCATCATCGAAAAAGGTTTGGAAAAGCGCAGGCTCTTGTTCGAGGTGGAAACCAAGCAGCGGCAGCTTGAGGAATACCGCGATCAGCTTGAAGAGTTGGTGGAAAAGCGCACCGCCGCTCTCAGCGATGCCAATCGTCGCCTGCAGGAGGAGATTGAGGAACGCCGCGTCCTCGAGCAATCCCTGCGCGAGGCCAAGGTGCAGGCGGAAAATGCCAACACCGCCAAGAGCGAGTTTCTCGCCAACATGAGCCACGAGATCCGCACGCCGATGACCAGCGCCATCGGCCTGCTCAATCTGGTGCTTGACACGGAACTGACGCCCAAACAGAAGGCCTATCTGGAGATGGCCAGGGTGTCGACGGTGGTCATGCACAACCTGCTCAGCGATATTCTCGATCTCTCCAAGATCGAGGCGGGCAAGCTCCATCTTGAGCGGCTCGCCTTCCAGCCGGCCAAGGTTATCGAGTCGGTCGTTGATCTCCAGCATTTCCAGGCCGCCGAGAAAGGCATCAAACTCTCCACCATCCTTGCCGACGACGTGCCCGAGGCGGTGGTCGGTGACCCCAATCGCCTGCGCCAGATCCTCCTCAACCTGGTAACCAACGCCATCAAATTCACCCAGTTCGGCGAGGTGGTGATAACCTGCGAGCGGCAGGAAGCGGCAGAAGTGGCAGAAGCGGCGGATCAGGGTCCGCTGCACCTCCATTTTTCGGTGCGCGATAGCGGCATCGGCATAAAGGCAGATAAGATAAGCATCATCTTCCAGG
>CAYSON010000083.1:2843-9768 GCA_964432635.1 uncultured Desulfopila sp. | reverse complement strand
GGTTGCGGGCCTGTTTTCCTGCAATGTCCAGTCCCCTTGGAACAGGCCGACATAGCGATCACGGCCGAAGTAGGCGGCGCTGCCGCGTTGGGCGATGGTCTTGCCGCGGTCATCCTGGACGGCGCTCTCGACGGTGAGCTGACCGTGAAGAATGGGGGTCTCGGCGATGGCAAAGGTGTGTTCCATCTGGCCGTGGTCGTCGAGTTGGCCCTGATATTCATTGAGAATCTCGACATCCTTGGCCTGCTCCTCCGAGGCGATGCGGCTGTCAAAGTGAAAACCTTGTAAACGTGGATTTTCCGGAGAGAGCGGCTTTGCCTCGAGGGTGGCGGTAAGGCGCGTCGAGGCCCCGCCGTAAGGTCCGCCGGCGTGGAGCTTGGCGCTGGTATTGACCCGCACCTGGTCGTCGCCGTGGAAGCGGTCGCCGCTCAGGTCGGTAGCGACTTTAAAGGGGGCAGGGGTGAAGTCGCTGACCAGAACGCGCATCGCCTCCCACTCCTCGGCATGAAAGGAGGCGCTGACCACAAAGCGGTGCCAGCCGACTCCACCGCCGGCGGCGAGAGGGACCTCGCCGTGAAAGGCGCCGAAGGGGGAGAGGGTGATCGTGGTCTGCTCATGCACCACCTTGCCCATCGGGTCGAACACTTTGAGGTTGTACGTGGGTGCGGCAGCAGCGCCGTCTTCTTTTTGCCCTACCCCTGCGTCCGCGCCTGGCGGCGGGATCAAGCGGAGGTTGTCCTGATCGCGCACGAAGATCTTGTACTGCACCGTGTCGCCCGCCTTGTAGATGCCCTGAGCAGTGGCCCCCCACACCTTGACGTGGCCGTGCAACGGCCGCAGCCAGTCGGGGATGTACTGGCGATTGGCGCCCTCCGCCGCCGCTTGGTAATCATAGCGAAGCGGCAGCACCGCCATATCCTCGTCCTTGCGGCAGAGCAAAAAGAGGCTCTCTTCCTGGCGATCGCCGGCATAGACGTGCAACAGCTTGGGGTCAAGGACGGTGGTGCCGGGAAGGATGGCGACGCCGTTGCTGTCGGTGACGCCGCTGGCCAAGGGATCAGCGGGATTGCCGAACTCGGCGAAGGTGCTCTTGATCACCTGGACACTGACCTCCGCCACCGGCAGGCCGCTGTGCAGATCGGTGACCCAGGCCAGGCTATTGTGATGGCCGAGTTTGAGATGGACCTGAAAGGGGGTGACTTGGGCGAAGAACCAGCTATCGTCCGGTCTTTTATCGGCGACCTGCGGCACGGTGGTGAAGCGGCCCTGGACCACTCCCGAGCCTTGATCAAGGAGGGTGCGCAGGGTTAGCGGTACGGCGATGGAGATGTCCTCAGGCCCCTGAGGTTTGACGGTGGCTGTCGCCGCCACCTTGTTGCCGGCGGCGTCGATGCGATCGTAGCTGAGCTGCAGCTGGCGCAGGTTGACCGCCCACACATGGGCGTCGCTGTCGAGGTTCTTTTCCAATACCGGCAGGTTATTGAGCAGGGCGAAATCGGGGTTGCGGTGGTCGGTGGCAAAGCTTAAATCGGCGTCTGCCTCGAGCGGGCGGCCGAATTCGTCGCGGACCGCGCTCGCCTTGAGGCGCAGGCGATAGGCGGTGTTCGGCTTGAGCACCGCTTCGGGCAGCTCGATGGCGTAGCGTTTGCCCTTTTCATAGGGTTCGAACAGCCGCGAGTACGAAGGCACCTGTTCCCAGGGATTGTCGCTTGCGGCTCCGCTGGTCAACTCCGGGTGAAAGGTGATGCCGTGGCGCAACTCTTCCGCCAGCACCGGTGCCGAGAAGAGCAGGGACACTCCCGCCGAGGGCAGGCAACGCTTGTCGCCGGCGGGTTGGCCAAGGGGAAAAGTGATGGCCTTGTTGTTTTTGCTGCGGCAGCTCAGGCCGAGCAGGCGTGGCTCGGGGATGGTCTGCAGCGTGGCGACGGTGCGCGATTCGCCACCGGCCAGGTTGCCGTGTTGCGACCGCAGTCCCGGTTCAATCTGCAACCGGGTGACGCTGCCGCTGGGCAAATCGGCTGCCGGGTTGACCAGCCACACCTTATTGTCTGCCGCAGCCCCGAAATCCGGGTCCGGCTGCACTTGGGCGGCGATGCGCCGCCCTGCCGCCTGGTAGAAGAGGTGGGTGGCAAGACTCTCCTGGGGCACCGCCAGGTTGGTGCGCAGCACCGTCTGCGGCAGACGCGGCGACAGCCAGGTCTTGAACCAGGTTTCGCCGAGGCGCGGCCGGACGGTGGCGAAGTGGTGGTTGTGCGGTTCGGTCAGGGTCGCGCCGTCAAGGGCGGTGAGGCCGGGGGAGAGTGTCAGGCGATAGGAGGTGGCCGGTTGCAGGGCGTCCTTCTCATCAAGATTGCAGGCCAGGCTGTGCGTGTCGAGCCAGCGCCAATGGCAGTTGAGGGGCGGTTCGATGCCGATCGGCAGCTGGTTACCGCGACGGTCCATGGTCCCGAGGGGAACCATCGGCCGGTCGAATTCCAGCAGCAGCTGGCGGCCGGGGACCACGTCGTTGCCCGAGGGAGTGATGCGCAGGACCTTGAATGCTGTGGAGGATAGGGCAATACCTTCCCCATGAACGACAACAGTCCCCAGCTGGAGGAGCAAAAGCGTGAGGATCATCGTCGTTAGGGTTGAGGGCAGCCTATAGAGGCGAGAAGTGGAGACGTTTTGCTCGGGGAAAGGTGTCATGGCGAAAACCTCGCGTAACTTGGGTCGAAGTAATGTATAAGGAAGAACAAGCGGATAATCGCTATGTGGATATGGGGACTGTAGAAATCCTAGAAGATCCAACCAGCGGACGCAACTCCTTTTACAGGTTTGCAAGAGAGAGTTAGATGTTTTGCAAAAAAGGCGACAGGGGGAATAATGATAAAATTGACCCGTCTCAATCATAAAGAATTTTTTCTCAACCCCGATCTCATTAAGATTGTCGAGGAAACTCCCGATACTATTATTCGTATGGTCAACGACGACCATTACCTGGTGTTGGAAAAGGCGGCGGTGGTCATTGAAGCGGTGATCGCTTTTCGCGTTGAAGTGCTGAGACGTGCCAACAATCCGCAGATTCCCGTGGGAGAAAGAAACGAACAAGATGATGCTCGAAACCAATGACACGGCAAAAGGGAAAATTTTCACCTCAGCCCATTCCCTTTGGTTTTCGCTTTTGATATGCTCTTTGCCAGTGATGTGAAAGGACAGGAGCATCATGCAGCCTGAATTTTCCCCCTTTGGGCGATATGTAAGGGGAGATTTTCAGGCGAGCTAACGCCCGCAACCCACAAACCGTAATCCTCTCCGGGGATAAGTACCTGCACGAAATTCGTTTAAAAAATAAGATAAGAATTTCCAAGGTGCGAAAGATCAACTCTATCTTCTCGTGATTTATGGATATTGCAACAGTTATAGGCTTGGTTCTCGGCCTGGGGGCAGTCATCGGCGGCGCAATGCTCGAGGGCCTTCATCTTCAATCGCTTTACCAACCGACCGCTGCCTTGATTGTGCTCGGAGGCACCTTCGGCGCCGCTTTCATCAGTTTTCCGATGTCGGTCGTTAGCCAGTCCATGAAGGCTCTAAAAACTGTTTTTACTCCCCCGGAAAGTCCCGAAAAGATGATTGACGTCGTTCTGGAGTTTGCTACCCGGGCAAGGAAAAACGGCATCTTGTCTCTAGAGGAGGATTCTAAAAATTCTCCGGACCCGTTTTTGCGCAAGGCCCTGACCCTCTGTGTCGATGGTGTGGAACCCAAAGATGTTGAGGAAATACTTGAGGTGGTGATGGCCACCCAAGAGGAGCATGCCAAGCAGAGCGCAGAATTTTACGAGGCGGCGGGTGGATACGCCCCGACCATCGGCATCATCGGCGCGGTTCTCGGGCTTATTCACGTCATGAGCAACCTGTCCGATACCTCAAAGCTTGGATCGGGAATTGCCGTGGCCTTCGTCGCCACCATCTATGGTCTGGTGGTGGCCAATATTATTTGCCTGCCGTTTGCCACAAAAATCAAGATGCGCATCAAGGCCGAAATTCAGCGCAAGGAAATGCTGACCGCCGGTGTCATCGCCATTCAGCAGGGTGTCAATCCACGCTTGATCGAGGAGCGGTTGAAATCGTACCTGGCGGAGATCTCCGAAGAAGGGAACGCCGGGGAGGCGAAACAATAGGAGGAAGGGAAAATGGCTCGAAAAAAGGCCCCGGAAAAACCAGCGAATCACGAGCGTTGGCTAGTATCCTACGGCGACTTCATCACCTTGCTGTTTGCGGTCTTCGTTACCCTCTACGCCATGTCGCAGACCGACAAAAAAAAGGTCAACGAGGTTGCCGCCTCCTATCGCAGTGCCTTTGGCATTAGCTCGGGGGCGGGAGTAAGTATACCCAATGTCATCACGAGCAGTGAACTGATGCCGATACCGGCCCTGGATACTAAGGCGGAACAGGCTGCGAAATCGAAGAAGCAACAAGGAGATGTTGATCGGGATGAGGTTGGTTCCGATGCCGGTAAAAAACAGCAGGTCCACAGCGGCGATTTTCAGGACATCAAGAAATCGATAAAAATCACCCTCAAGCCCTTGCAACTGGCCGGGGCTCTGGTTGTCGAGGATACATCGCAAGGTATAGCCATACGTCTGGAAGAGGCGGTGTTTTTCGAGCCTGGCAGCGCCACAGTCAAGCCAGAGGCATTGAACCAAGTCGGGAAAATAGCATCGGCCTTGGCGTCGGTGACCAGCCATCAGCTGCGCATCGAGGGGCATACCGATAATCTCCCCCCACTCAACAGCCGTTATCAAACGAATTGGGAGTTGTCGCTTGATCGGGCAGCAAATATCATGCGGATATTTCTAGAGAATTACGATTTCACTCCGGCCAATATCTCCATAGCCGGGTATGGAGAGTTTCGGCCCGTTGCCGACAATGACACGGAATCCGGGCGAAAAAAGAACCGTCGTGTTGATATTATTTTGATGGCGGTGAAAAGTGATCGACCGATTCTCTAAATGAGAAAATGAGTCGAAGATTTGTTTCCGGGAAAGTAAATTCTTATGAAGAAAACCAAGATCATTGCCACCATCTCCAATCGCAACTGCGACGTCCCCTTTCTCACCCGCATGCACCAGGCGGGTATGGACGTGGTCCGACTCAACACCGCCCACCAGGGAGTCGAGGATGCCCTGGCGGTGATCAAGAACGTGCGCAAGGTCTCTGGGCGCATTGCCATCATCGTTGACACCAAGGGCCCGGAGATCAGGACCACCTCCGCCAAGACCGACCTGCCGGTGCTTACCGGTGACATGGTCTGTGTCATCGGCGACAAGAACGGCGAATGCAAGCCGGGCAGCATCTGTCTCACCTACGACAATTTCGTCGAGGAGCTGTCGGTGGGCGACAAGATCCTCATCGACGACGGCGACATTGAACTCGAGGTGAAGGAAAAGGATCCTTTCCGATTGATGTGCGAGGTCAAGAACGACGGGGTGATCAAGGGCAAGAAAAGCATCAACCTGCCTTCGGTGAAGATCAAAAATCTGCCGTCGCTGACTGAAAAGGACAGGCTCTTCGTTGAATTTGCCGCGGATAACGACATCGACTTCATCGCCCACAGTTTTGTGCGCAACAAGGAGGACATCCTGGCCATTCAGGAGATCCTCGACCGCAAGGGCAGCAAGATCAAGATCATCGCCAAGATCGAGAATCAGCAGGGGGTCGACAACATCGACGAGATCCTCGATCATGCCTATGGGGTAATGGTGGCCCGCGGCGACCTGGCCATCGAGATCCCGGCAGAGAAAATTCCCATCATCCAGAAGCGGCTGGTGCGTAAGTGCATCGAGCGTCGTAAGCCGGTGATCATCGCCACCCAGATGCTGCAGTCGATGATCACCTCCCCGCGACCAACGCGGGCCGAGGTCTCCGACGTCGCCAACGCCTGCCTTGACCGCACCGATGCGGTGATGCTCTCCGGGGAGACCGCTTACGGCAAGTACCCCCTTGAGGCGGTACAGATGATGGCCAAAATCGCCAGGGAAATCGAATGTAGCCTGCCCACCTTCACCGATTCGCCCTACGAGGCGGAAAACAGCGTCACCAGCTATCTCGCCAAGGCGGCGGTCAAGGCCTCCTTGCGCCTCAACACCAGCGCCCTGATCGCCGACACCATCAGCGGTCGCACCATCCTCAGTTTGGTCGCCTATCGCGGCGACAACCCGATCTACGCCCAATGCTACAGCAAGCAGGTGATGCGCGAACTAGCGCTCTCCTACGGTGTCTATTCCTCATACATGCCCAGCGACATCAGCTCCCACGAGTTTCTGCACACCGCCCTGACCCGGCTGCTCGCCGAGAAATTTTTCGAGGAAGACAGCCTGGTCACGGTGCTTGCCGGCAATTTCGGCTCCGCCTATGGCGCTTCCTATGTAGAGATCAGCACGGTCAGGAATCTTCTGCAACGCAAATAGGAGTTCATGTTACTTGCCGCCGGGGGGAAAAGTTTTTCCGGGCACCCTTTCTTCCCTGGGGGGAATTGTGCTACACTCTTCTTGAGAGCGATGGTGATGTGCAGATGATCGACAACAGTGGAGCGTGGACATGTGGCAGAGAAAATGGCGAGGTCACACGGGTGAATATGCGGAGCATGGCGGGATAGGACGGACCAGGGGGTGTCGGGCGCTTCCATTGCCGTTGGCGGTGGTTCTTGTCCTCGCTCTTGCCCTTGTAGCGGCCCCAGTGGCGTGGGCGCTGGACGCTTTTCGCATCGGTACCGGCGGCAGTACCGGGGTCTATTATCCCATTGGCAGGAGTATCGCCAGCGGCCTGAGCGAGGCGGCACTTGAGCCCAGGTCGCCGCTGCACGGGAAAATCGCCCTCGCCCAGAACTCGGCCGGTTCCATTGAAAACGTGCGCGGTGTGCTCGGCGGGGACCTCGAGGCCGGCTTGG
>CAYSON010000083.1:0-2833 GCA_964432635.1 uncultured Desulfopila sp. | reverse complement strand
CTCGTCCAGCGTCAGGCTTTCGGCGGGAACAGGGATATCGCCGCTCTCGCGGAACAACGGCAGGGCGTCTTTTCGCAATTGCCGCAACAAGGCGCCCTTCGGGCCCTCGCCGCCCTCTATCCGGAAAAGCTGCAGGTGGTGGTGCGCAGGGATGCGGAAGTCGGTAAATTTTCTGATCTGCGGGGAAAACGCTTTTCCGTCGACGAAGAGGGGTCGGGCACCAGGACGATCATGAATATCGCCCTCGCCGCCCATGGTCTCTCGGAAAGCGACCTGCAACCGCTCTACCTCAAGCCGGCGTTTACCGAGGACAAGATGAAAAATGGTCAGTTGCAGGGCTTTGCCATCATGGCGGGGACGCCGAACGCGGCGGTGAGCAAGCTGGCCGAAGTTGGCGTCACCTTGATACCGGTGAACACGGAGGTGGCGGCGCGGATTCATCAGCGCCATCCCTTCCTGACTCCGGGCACCATTGCCGGCGATATCTACCAGGGGGTGGCCGAGACCCCGACCCTTGAGGTGTACGCCCTGCTGGTGGTGAGTGCGGCGATGCCCGAGGATCTCGCCCATGCCGTCACCGCGGCGCTCTTTGCCGAACATACCGGCACCCTGCTCCGCCAAGGCCACCCGCTCGGCAAGGCGATCAGCCTCGACAGCGCCCTGCGCGGGCTCTCCATTCCCTTGCATGTTGGCGCAGAACGCTTCTACCGACAACGGCAAATGGTGCCGTGATGGCGGCGAGATCGTCCTCGGGGCCTTGGTTTTTGGCCCGGGCGCTGCTTTTTACCGGCACCCTGCTGGTCTGCCTGATAGTGGTGGCGGCGGTTTTCTACACCAACAAGACCCTGCGCTCCATTGAGAAGAACCTGCCGATAACGTTGTTCGGTGAGTTCAATTCCCTGTCTCTGACCCTGGAGGATGTCGCTGCCCTGGCGGCCTCCGCCGGTCTCGCCGCGACCAGCCCGGATGCAGCGAATCTTGCACAACTGCGCGGCAATATCGCCCGCGCCCAGCGCCAAGTGGTCGGCCTACGTGATACCTATGTGGCCAATAACATGGTCAACGCCTCGGCCTTTCATGCGGTGCTCGCTCCGGCCATCGCCGATTTGCAGATCTGGCAGATCGAAGGCGTATCCGGCCATGGCGCCGATTCGCCGCTGACCCTCGGCCTGATGCGTCAGCGCATCGCCGAGGCGCTGCGCAAGGCCACGGCTATCCGCAACGAATCGTGGGGGCAGGCCCAGGCCATGCTGGAAACGGAGCGCGGCCGGCTTGAGACCTTTCAACGCAGTGTCAACCTCCTCTTCGTTCTTGCCCTGTTGCTCGCCTTTATGCTGCTGGTGGTGTCGTACCGGCGCAGCCAGGCCAAGAACCGCGAGCTTGAGGCGGCCCGGGAGGTGCAGCGACAACACTCCCTGCTCACCAGCCTCTTGTACCATATTCCCTTGGGTGTTGCGGTTTGGGACCAGGATAAGACCCTGCTCCACCTCAATCCCGGTTTTACCGCCATCACCGGCTACGATGGCGGCGATCTCAAACGACTGGCTGACTGGCCGATCCTCGCCTATCCGGACGAGGTCTACCGGCGGCAGGTGGTCGACCATTGGCGGGCGGTGGGCAGGGGTGGCGTCGGCTGTCAATACCGGGTCACTTGCAAGAATGGTACGGTTAGAGAGATCGAGTTTAACTCCTCAGTTATCCCCGACCGGCGGGTGCTGGCCACCCTCACCGATATGACCGAACGCAACCGCAACGAACGCGCCTTGCAGGAAAGCCGTCAACTTGAGGCACGGGCCAAGAAAATGGAGTCCTTAGGACTTCTCGTCGGTGGGGTCGCCCACGATCTCAACAACATTCTCTCGGGCATCGTCAGCTATCCAGATTTGTTGCTCTTCGAGCTACCGCAGGATCATCATATGCGTCAGCCGATCGAGGTAATCCAGCAGTCGGGGCAGCGCGCCTCGGCCATCGTTCAGGATCTGCTCACCGTGGCCCGAGGGGTGGCGGTGGCCAAGGAGCCGATCAACCTGCGCACAGTGGTCGAGGAGTATGTGCAATCCCCGGAATTCCGCATGGTCGAGCAATTCCATCCCGGAATCGTCCTGCACACGAAAATCGCTGAAGACTGCGCCAATATCCTCGGCTCGCGCATCCATCTGCGCAAGGTGATGATGAATCTCGTTTCCAACGCCTTTGAGGCCTCCATCCCGCCCGGGGAGGTGCACATCACCCTCGGCAATCGATGCATCAAGAGTCGGGATGGCGGCGATGGCGAGGTGGAAGAGGGCGACTACGTTCAGCTGCAGGTGGCGGACCGCGGCAAGGGTATCAGCAAAGAGGACCTGGAAAAGATCTTCGAACCCTTCTATTCCAAGAAGGTCATGGGCAGAAGTGGCACCGGCCTCGGTTTAACCGTGGTGTGGAACGTGGTCCACGACCACCATGGCTATATCGACGTGGTCAGCTCGGACCAAGGCACTCAATTTACCGTGCTTTTTCCGGTCACCGCTGAGCGAGAGCGCGGGCTACAGCCGGTTGTCGACCTCGCCCGCTTGCGGGGACATGGCGAGACCGTGCTGGTGGTTGACGACGTCGCCACCCAACGCCTCATTACCTCGAGTATTGTCGAAAAACTCGGTTACCAGGTGGAGACGGTGCCAAGCGGCGAGGCGGCCGTCGACTATCTGCGCCGCAAACCCGTGGATGTGCTGATCCTCGACATGATCATGAGCCCGGGTATCAACGGCCGGGTCACCTATGAGCGGATCATCGCCATGTATCCGCGGCAGAAGGCGATCATTGTCAGCGGGTATGCTGAAACCGAGGAAGTCAA
>CAYSON010000082.1:6317-9822 GCA_964432635.1 uncultured Desulfopila sp. | reverse complement strand
GGGGCTGACGAAGGCCAGACGTGATAGCATGGCTAACGTGCCGGAGCCATCAATATGACGGTAGCTACTGCTATTGATGACCGTCACCAGATTTTCCTGCAATTCCGTTTTCATCAGATGAAAATGGGTGAACACCAGGGTGCCGTTGGCGGTCTGCTCAAAGAGGCCTGCCTGGCGTGCCTGGACGAAGGCAAAGGCACTCTGTTCGACACCGAACAAGGCGTGCTCGAGCGTATGCGACTCGTATTCGCGCAGATCCACCTCGATGATGGCACCGCCACCGCGTTTGCTCTGGGTGTGGATTTGCCGGGCAATGATCAACTTGCCGGTGCCGGCCTCGCCGGTCAGCAGGAAAGGCTCGCCATTTTCGGCCATGGCATCGATGGCCGCCTGAGTCTTCTGGGCGGTTTTTGATTCGCGGATGTCGTTCTGCCGACGTCTGGCCAAGCGTCGCAGGGAAATGGCCGAGGGACTGGTTTCTTTGAAGAGGATAACCTCAGCCGCCCGGGATTCTTCTATGTGGCGCTTGCCGCCACTGATATTGTCGGCCTGATCGATAAAGGCGACCCGCAGCCGTTCGGCCAAGGCGGCGTCGAGCTGCCGGTGGATGCGGCTGTTGGCAAGCAGGGAAATCTTGAAATAGCGCTTGTCAAAGCAGATCACCACCAGATCGCACAGTGCCCGAACAGAGAGGGAGCGGGGTTTATCGGTGAGAATTCCGGTTTCTCCAAAATGGCCGCCGGGTCCGATGCGACCAACGATCAATTCCTTGCCGTTGTCACGGCCCAGCACCAGTTCGGCCTCACCAATGGCGATAACATAGAAGATCGCGCTGGCATCGCCCTGTCGATAGACGTACTGACCCTCGGCAAAGATCTGTACCCGAGCTCCGCCGACGTAGGTGGCGATCTCCTCGGCGGTGGTGTCGCGAAAGAGTATCGATTTCTGCAAATTGAGGGCGATGTCTTCTCTTCTCATAGACCAGGCCTCGTCGCCACGCAGACGCTCCCTATCCTTCAGATGCCCAGATGCTGTTCGATAACCTCAGCGAGGAGCGGCGCCAGGGAATACACTTCAATAAAGCCGTCGCTCTTGCGGCCGGGAAAACTATCCGATCCAAGGACACGGCTGATCTGTCCTTGACCGAATCGCTCCATGCAGTCGCCGGCGAGAACCAGATGGGTGGCGTGGGCCATCACCTCGGTGGCCCCCGCCTCGATACAGCGCCGGGCGGTCTGCAGGATGGAGCCACCGGTGCGGATCATATCATCGCAGATAATGGCGGTTTTGCCCCTGACCACGCTCGACACTTGACCAACGATGGTCTTGTCGGTGTCGTAACGGTCCTTGTCGGCGGCGGTATGGGGACAGTCGAGAATACTTGCCAAGCGGTCAATGCGCTTGGAAAAGCCGTAGTCCGGAGAGACCAGTACGTAATCACGCAAACCACTTTTTTTGATTGCTTCAACCACCAGATCGTCGGTCCACACATGCATGGTACGCACCGCGCCGCCATGGGCGTGCAGCACCGCCTCGGAGTGCAGATCGACAAAGGCGACGGAGTTCGGCCTGGCCATAAAGATCTGGCGTGTCCGCGTGATCCCCTTGGGGATTTCGAAGGAGCGCGGCCTGGCCCGTTCCATGGTGGAATAGCCGAGGAAAGGGATAATGACGTTAATCGACTCGGCGTTCCAATATATCCCGCCGGAAATGAGGTCGATCAATTCCTGGTGCGCCGTATCGTCATGGGTGCAGAAGAGAATTACCAGATGTTTTCAGGCGATATCCTCGGGCAAGGCATGGTACCATTCCCCGTCGGCAAAGCGTTTGCGGACCATCTCGGTAAACGGCACCCACATCCGTTCGGCGACCTTCTGCCCTAAATCGCTGGAGGCCTGATTGGCCACCATTACCACGTTATCCTTTTTCTCCATCACCTACTCCCCTGTCGCAAGGACCATTTTCCCTATGCGCCGACGCCCCTCGCTCAGCTGCGCTGCAGTGCCTCGGTGATGGCATCGCCCATGGCGGCGGTGCCCACCGGCGTGCCGCCGCCGGCCAGATCAGCGGTGCGAATGCCCTTTTCGAGGGTTGCCTCCACCGCCCGATCGATGGCCGCCGCCGCCTCGGTGAGAGCGAAACTGTAGCGCAGCATCATCGCCGCCGAGAGAATCTGGGCGATGGGGTTGGCCACACCCTTGCCGGCGATGTCCGGAGCCGAGCCTCCAGCCGGTTCGTAGAGTCCAAAGTTGTCCGCATTGAGGGAGGCCGAGGCGAGCATGCCCATGGAGCCGGTGAGCATCGCCGCCTCGTCGGAGATGATATCGCCGAACATGTTGCCGCAGAGCAGCACATCGAACTGGTGGGGGTCGCGCACCAGCTGCATAGTGGCGTTATCGACGTAGATGTGGCGCAGCTCGACATCAGGAAATTCCTTGGAGATTTCCACCACCACCTGCCGCCATAACACCATGGTGGTGAGGACATTGGCCTTGTCCACCGAGGTGACCCGACCGCGCCGTTGTCGTGCGGCAGCAAATGCCTTGCGGGCGATGCGGGCGATCTCGCCCCGGGTATAGCACATGGTGTCGAAAGCCCTCTCATCGTCGCCCTCGCCTTCCCGTCCCTTGGGCTGGCCGAAGTAGATGTCGGAGGTTAATTCGCGCACGCAGAGGACGTCGAAACCGTCGCCGACGATATCCGCACGCAAGGGACAGGCAGAGGCCAGGGATTTAAAGACCTTGGCCGGGCGGAAGTTACAGAAGAGATCGAAGTGCTTGCGTAAGGGCAGCAAAGCCGCGCGCTCCGGCTGCTGGGCCGGCGGGAGACTTTCCCATTTGGGACCGCCCACCGACCCGAAAAGGATGGCGTCACTGCTCTCGCACAAGGAAAGCGTCGCCGGCGGCAGGGCCTGGCCGTGATTATCGATGGCCACCCCACCAACATCAGCATAATGGTAGGAGAGCTCGAAGGCAAATTTCTTCTGGGCGCAATCGAGAACCTTGAGCGCCTCGCGCATCACTTCCGGGCCGATGCCGTCGCCGGCCAACACCGCTATCTTTTTCATCGCAACATGTACTCCTTTGCTCTTTGTAGTGAGATTATCGTCCGCTAAACATAACTAAAACTCGTTGCGCCCGGGAAAACGGCAGGCAATACGCCACCTCCCCGGCGAGGTGATAGGGCGAGGCGGTCAAAACCTCCCCGGCCGCCGCCAACTCCTCTCGCCATTTCGGCCCTTTCATGGAGATCACCGTCGTCGTTGGTGCCGCAAAACGTTCGATCATTTTCAGAAAGGCCCCCATTTCAGTCAAGGCGCGGCAGGTGATATGGGTAAAGCAGGTCGAGCTTGGCAATCGCTCCTGGTCCTCGATGCGACAACAGAGCAGTCGCACCCCATCAAGCCCGAGGGTTCGCGCGATATGCCCGAGAAAAACGGTGCGCTTTTGCCCGGGTTCCACCAGGGTGACGGTAAGCTCCGGTGTGGCCGCCTTGCACACCAGGC
>CAYSON010000082.1:0-6307 GCA_964432635.1 uncultured Desulfopila sp. | reverse complement strand
GATGGGCATCATCACCGCCAAGAGAGGGGAGCAGGGCCAGGGAGTCGAGGAAATGATTTTCGATCAACTCCTCGTCACTTCCACTGGTCGATACCAGATTGGTCTTCTTGCTCCACTTTTTGAGTTCAACGAAGTAGAGGGCCAGTCGGGCTGTTGCCTCCCCCGAAAGGGTCAGACCTAATCGCTCGGCTCCCTCGCCCAGCACGGAGGTGAAATCGACACTCATTGGCCGAGCCGAGCGGTGACCGAGGCGGCGTGGCCGGTCAACCCCTCGAGCCGCGCCAGGCGCACGATATGCTCGGCATCGGCGGCCAGTCCCCGCGCCGAATAGCTGATGATCGAGCTTTTCTTGAGAAAGGTCTCGACGCCCAGGGCCGAAGCAAAGCGGGCGGTACCCATGGTCGGCAACACGTGGTTGGGCCCGGCGATATAGTCACCGGCGGCCTCTGGGCTATTGGCCCCGAGGAAGATGGCGCCGGCGTGGCGGATATAGGGCAGCTGCGCCCAGGGATCGGCAATGATCAGCTCAAGATGTTCTATGGCAACGCTGTTGGCCAGATCTATGGCCGCCTCGAGGTCGTCGGCAACGAGAATTAGACCACGGTCGGCCAGGGATTTGCCGGCGATATCGCGCCGGGAGAGAAGCTGTAACTGGCGCTGAAGTTCCACCGCCACCTCTTCGGCCAGGGGCGGATGGGTGGTAACCAGCACCGCCAGGGCGAGAGGATCGTGTTCCGCCTGGGCCAGCATATCGGCGGCCACCGCCACTGCCTGGGCGGTATGATCGGCGACGATCAGTACCTCGGAGGGTCCGGCGATCATATCAATGCGCACCATTCCCGATACCTGACGCTTGGCCTCGGCCACATACTGATTGCCGGGCCCAACAATGACATCCACCCTGGGAATGGTTTCTGTGCCGTACGCCAGGGCCCCGATGGCCCAGGCCGACCCGGCCTTGTAGATTTCACTGATGCCGATTTCCTGGGCGGCAACGAGGAGGTGCGGATCAATTCCCCCTTCTTTGTTGGGGGGAGTCACCATCACCCGCAGGCCGACTCCGGCGATGCCCGCCGGGATGCCGTTCATGAGAACCGAGGAAACCAGCGGCGTCGACCCGCTCTTGCCGCCGGGAACGTAAAGTCCAGCGGAATCGACCGGCCGCACCAGACGGCCGACGATGGTGCCGTCATCGCGGGTCTGCAGCCAGGAGTCCTCCATTTCACGCTGGTGAAAGGTCTCGATCCGCTCTATGGCCACATTGAGACTGTCAAGAAAGTGCGGATGTACCAAATCATAGGCCTGGAGTAGTTCCTGCGCACTCACTTGCAGATCTTTAACCGTTAATTGGGGGGCATCGTACTTTCGGCCATAGGCGACGATCGCCTGGTCTCTGTTTTCTCTGACCGAGCGGAGAATGTCGTGCACCGCCTCGCGACAGGAGCTATCTCCTTGCTGAAACCGGTCGAGGAGCAACCGCACCGAGGCCTCTCCCTCGGGGGATGTCAGCGTCACCGGAACAAGCTTGCTCTTATCCATATATCTTCACCTTGAGGTGGTTTATTTCTGCGTTTTTCTCGTTAACGCCGCCATCACCGACGACGAGGGTCTGCACTATACGCCATCAGTGATCAATTATAAAGGCCAAGGTGCGTCATTTTCAACATTTTCGCCCATTGTTGAAAGACCCTTGCGGATGATCAGCGCCAGGCCAGCGCCCAGACGAAAACGGAGGCAGAGAGTCTCTCTCCTCCGGCTTTATTTATACGATCGGCGTAGTTACTGTTTACAAGCCTTGGTGAGTATGGTTTTTTTCGTCACATCGGCGGAGTTATCGCCTTTGCCCACAATGCCGGGCGGCATCGTCGCCGTCAGGAGGAATACATGGAATTTCAACCAAAATGGATCGCCTGGGAGATCACCCGCCGCTGCAACCTGCGCTGCGTCCATTGCCGTTCGGCCTCGACCACCGAGGTGGCCGGCCACCCCGATTTTTCTCTGGACCGGGCCCACGCCGTCATAAACGACCTCGCCTCCTACGCCAAACCGGTGCTGGTACTCTCCGGCGGCGAACCGCTGCTCCGTTCCGACGTCTTTGATATCGCCCACTACGGCACTGCCAAAGGCTTTCGCATGTGCCTGGCCACCAACGGCAGCCTGGTCGACGAGGTTGTTTGCCGCGAACTCAAACGGGCCGAGATCAAGATGGTCTCGCTCAGCCTCGACGGGGCTAATGCCGCCACCCACGACGATTTTCGCGGACAACCCGGGGCCTTCGATGGCGTTATGCGCGCCATCGACCTCTTCAAAAGCTACCACATTCCTTTTCTGATCAACTCCTCCTTCACCCGGCGCAACCGCACACAGATTCCCGACATCTATCGCCTGGTCAAATCACTCGGCGCCACCGCTTGGTATATGTTCATGATCGTACCCACCGGCCGTGGTGAGGAGATCGTCGATGAGCTGATTCCGGAAGAGGTGTACAACGAAATCCTTGAGTGGCATTACCGGGTGGAAAAAGAGGATCACGACATGCTGATGCGCCCCACCTGCGCGCCCCACTACTATCGCCTGGTGCGCCAAAAGGCCAAGGAGGATGGGGAAAAATTCGTCCGCCGCAACCTGCAATTTTCCACCGGCGGCTCCAAAGGCTGCCTGGCCGGACAACTCATCTGCCTGATCGACGTCGACGGCGAGGTTCGGCCGTGCAGCTATTTCGCCAAATCGGCCGGCAACGTCTTTACCACCCCCTTCAAAACCATCTGGGAGGAGTCCGAGTTGTTTCTCAAACTGCGCGACTTCAAAGGGTATAAAGACAACTGCGGGCGGTGCGAATATGTCTCCGTCTGCGGTGGCTGCCGAGCCCGGGCCTACGCCATGACCGGCGACTATCTGGCCCAGGAACCGTTTTGCTCCTATGTTCCAAAGATAGCGCTAAAAAGATAACCGTTACCGCCGACCCGGCCCGACCTCAACCCGATCTCATTTATGAACGACACCTTTCTCAAGGCCTGCCGCGGCGAAGCCACCGCATACACTCCGATATGGATGATGCGCCAAGCCGGCCGCTACATGCCCGAATATCAGAAGATCCGTGGTCAGGTCAGCTTTCTCGAGTTGTGCAAGAACCCCCGATTGTGTGTCGAGGTCACCCTGCAGCCGGTGGAACTGCTTGGCATGGATGCGGCCATCCTCTTTTCCGACATTCTCATTCTCATGGAAGCCATGGGCATGCCCCTGGAGTTCCACGAGGGCCGCGGGCCGATCTTTCACAAGACGGTGCGCAACCAGGCGGATATACAGGCACTGCGCCATCCCAGAGTCACCGAAGAGGTCGGCTTTGTCATGGAGACCATCCGTCTTCTCCGCACCCGCCTCGAGGTGCCGCTGATCGGTTTTGCCGGGGCGCCCTTCACCTGCGCCACTTACCTGATTGAAGGCGGCTCCTCCAAAGTCTTCTGGGAAACCAAGAAATTGATGTACCAGCAGCCAGAAGCATTTCATCAGTTGATGGAAAAGCTCACCGCGGCCACCATCGACTACCTCCAGGCCCAGGCCGAGGCCGGGGCCCAGGCCCTGCAACTCTTCGACAGCTGGGTCGGCATCCTCGGCACGGACGACTTCAGCGACTTCGTCCTGCCCTATGTGCAGCGCATCGTTGCCGCCCTCAAGCCCTATAACCTGCCCTTTATCTACTTCGCCAACAACGGCGCGACACTGCTGGAACTCTCCGTGGCCACCGGCGCCGACGTCATCGGCCTTGACTGGCGCATTCCCATCGGCGAGGCGATAAAGAGGGTCGGCGATAAATCCGTTCAGGGTAACCTTGATCCCTTCGCCCTGCTCCTTCCGGAAGCGCAATTGCGACGGCGCATTGCCCGCCTGCTCGACGATGCCCGCCCCGCCCATGGCCATATCTTTAATCTTGGTCACGGCATTCATCAACACACTCCACCGGAACAGGCTCGCCTTGCCGTACGCCTGGTGCACGAATTGAGCCGCCGCTGACTACGCCGCAAGGACACCCTCATGCCTCAAGCCACCGCTGTCGCTATCCCCAGCCCGGAACAGTGCCGCCACTATTACGACGACTTCGCCATGTTCGACAATATCCGCGACCACTCCATCCTGGTGGCCCGGGTGGCTGCCACCCTCTGTGAGGGACTTGCGGAACGCGGTTCCTGCGCCACGCCGCTACCCAACCGCGAGCTCACCGTGGCTGGGGCCTTGCTGCACGATATCGCCAAGTCGCAGTGCATCGAGAAGGGCTGCCACCATGCCGAGGTCGGACGCGACATCTGCCTTGACCTCGGCTATCGCGAAGTCAGCGAAATCGTCCTCGAACACGTGGTTCTTCGCGATTTCTGCACCGAGGAATACCGTCGCGGCCTCTTTACTCCTAAAGAGCTGGTCTATTATGCCGACAAACGGGTGCGCCACGACCAGATCGTCCCGCTCACCGGGCGTCTTGCCTATATCCTCGAACGCTATGGCAACAACGACCCACACAAGGAAGAGATGATCCGCCACAACTTCCAGTGCACCCTCGATTTCGAGACCTTTCTCTTTGCCCACCTCACCTTCGCACCGGACCAACTCATCAGTCGTCCGACGACACCCATCTTCGCCGAGGAATTATAGGGATAGCCGTACCACGGAAGCCAAGTTCCCTGCGTTTTCACCTTGCTCGCGGCGCATCAAGACATTTCGAAATCTTCAATACCGCCCCTGAGACTTCTTGACACCGGCGCTAAATCCTGGAATAAGAAGAACTGCTTCGCTCCCCAATGGTATCAGTTGGAGTGATAAGCGACAGCATTTGCCCGACATCGTTCCTGTACCGTTGACACCGACCGCCCGGCTAACCGCCGAGCAGCGTCTTTTTACCAACAATCACAAGGAGGGGTTTTCATGGCACGTCTTCAACGAGTTGTTCCTGCAGTCATCGCGGCGGTTTGTCTGACCGCCGGAGTAGCCGTTTCCGGCACCCTGGATGAAGTCAAGAAAAAGGGTTTTGTCCAGACCGGCGTCAACGGCGCGCTCTTCGGCTTCGGCAAACCTGATGAAAAGGGCGTCTGGCAAGGGCTGGATATCGACACTGCCCGGGCCATCGCCGCCGCCGTCTTCGGCGACGCCGAAAAGGTCAAATACACCACTCTCACCACTCAGACCCGTTTTACCGCACTGCAATCGGGGGAGATCGACGTACTTACTCGCAACGCCACGCAAACCCTCGGCCGCGACACCGAACTCGGTCTCGATTTCGTCCAGGTCAACTATTATGACGGCCAGGGTTTTTTGGTCCCCAACAAGCTTGGTGTGAAAAGCGCCAAGGAACTTGACGGTGCTTCCGTCTGCGTCTTGCCCGGCACCACCACCGAACAGAATGTCGCCGACTACTTCCGCCAGAACAAGATGAAAATGAACCCGGTGGTCATCGAAAACAACGCCGAGCTCTCCAAGGCCTTCTTCGCCGGCCGTTGCGACTCTCTGACCTCGGATGCCTCACAGCTCGCCGGTATTCGCGCCGTCGCCCCCAACCCCGCCGACTATACCATCCTTCCCGAAATCATCTCCAAAGAACCCCTGGCCCCGGCGGTACGTCACGGTGACAACCAGTGGAAGGACGTCGTCAACTACGCGGTTCTGGCGATGATCGAGGCCGAGGAACTGGGCATCACCTCCAAGAACGTTGATGAGATGATGAGCAGCACCGATCCCAAGATCCAGCGCTTCCTCGGCGTCACCGCCGGCAACGGTAAGGCCCTGGGCCTTGATGAGAAATGGGCCTACAATATCGTCAAACAGGTCGGTAACTACAGCGAGGTCTTCGAGAGAAACGTTGGCGTCGCCACCCCGCTGATGCTCAAACGCGGCCTCAACGCCCTGTGGAACAACGGTGGTTTGATGTATTCGCCGCCGTTAAAATAGACAGCCCTTCCCGAAACGGTCATGCCCGGCTTTGCTCGGGCATGACCCCGCCGCACTAGGTAAACATGACCACGACTACCCCGGAAAAGGTGCCCTTTCTCCGCGATCCGGAGAAACTCGCCATTCTCTACCAAATTCTGACGGCACTCGCTGTCGGCTTGCTTGCCTATTACCTGGTTCATAACACCCTGGCCAATCTGGAACGACAATCGATCGCCACAGGTTTTGGGTTCATCGACCGCGAAGCAGGTTTTGAAATCGGCGAGGCGTTGATCCGCTACAACGCTGCCGACTCCTACGCCAAAGCCCTTCTCGTCGGCTTTCTTAACACCCTGATTGTCTCCTTTATCGGCATTGTCCTGACCATCATGCT
>CAYSON010000081.1:0-9825 GCA_964432635.1 uncultured Desulfopila sp. | reverse complement strand
GCGTCGACGTCCGTCTTGAGCAGTTCGTCCAGGCTGCCGCAGGTGCGCTCCACGCCGTATTTTTTAGAGAAAGCCGCGACCCGTTCGGGGAACAGATCCGCGATGACAACCTGGTCCACCAGGGGATGCGCCTTGTAGAGCGGCACGAAGCAGTTCCCGAAACTTTTGCAGCACGGTGCCTATCTCCGTTCGCTGACAGAACGCGCCAACTACCACATACAGACCGAACCCGTCTGCCATCCTTGCCCTAGCGATCTCACGTGCGGCCCGATCTTTCGGCGCCAACGCACGGCTCGAGCCACCATGCGCGAGCGATTAGGGCACGGCTCCCGCAAGATTGTGGTCATCACTTTGGGCGGTTTCACCCAAAGCATCCCTTCGCTCCCCTATCACCAACACCCCGGCCTGCTCTTTGTCTTCCCCGGTCAAAAAAAACCTGGAAAGGTCGGTGGCAACCTCCTGCTATTAGGCGAAGAAGACGGTCCCTACCATCCCGACCTACTCGCTGCCGCCGACCTGGTAGTGTGCAAATCCGGCTACTCCACTCTTGCCGAATGCTGCCAGGCAGGGGTGCAAACGATAACCATCGGCCGGGAGGATTTTCCCGAGTCGGTTGTCCTGCAACGTTTTGCCCAAGAACACCTCGGAGGTGTCACAATAAGCCCTTCCGCCTACCTTGCCGGCGAATGGCTGGAACTGGCGGAGAAAATGACAACAACCACTCCGCCGCCCCCTTTTTCTGAAAACGGTGCCGAGAAGGTCGCGACGTTCCTCTACCACTTGCTGTAACGGGTCAAATTCGCTCAGGGATATCAAGTACATGTGGGTCAAGGGGAGAGGGGACCACCCGCCAGGCATCTCCTTGGTGGTCAAAATCGGCAATTTTTTCGATGTCCATCTTGAGGTACCGGCCTCGACCTTCCACCGCCACCTGGCCATCGGGCAGCATGATCCACCCCTCTCCCTCGAAAGACCGCTTGCCCTCGCTGACGATCCGCGCCAGCACCAGAATCTCCCTGGCCAAGGGTATCGGCTTGCGCAGCTTCATGGAAAAATCGACGGTCACGCCCCAGATGCTGTCACGACGGTGAACCATGATGGCACGCCCGATGGTCTCATCGAGAATGGTGGCGGCAATGCCGCCATGCAGACGACCGGGATAGCTCTGATGTTGCTCCAAGGCACGAAAGACCGCGGCCAGCCGCCCATCCTCCAACTCATAGAACCTACTGTGCAGGCCGAAACTGTTGTCGAGGCCACAGACGAAACACATTTTCGAGTTCGGGTGGTTGCCGGTCACCGCTGTGCGCATGATTTCCGGAGTTTTTCTGGTTTCCCATCAAAATCTTGACTCCGGCCCGTTCCGCTTGTGGCCATCGCCTCCTGGCGAGGACCATGGGGGAGCGGCAGCGACGGTGGCCCCAGCAGCAGCATCTCGGCTATGGTCTTGCGCACTTTGGGCAGTTGCTGTCTCTTGCCTTGCACTACCTCCCCCTCAAGCAGCGCCAATTGGCGCAGCCATGGGGTTCGCTCAACCCGGGGCGGATTCCCCCCGTGCGCGCCACCAAGGACAACCTCTTGACAGCGAAAGCATCCGGGAAAATCGAGGCTCAGTCCATCCGGCCTGACAATCCGCGCCGGCACCCCATGGGTTCGACACACCAATAGCCGGTGGCCATAGAGGACACATAGACCCGCAACGTTCAAGGGGCACATCACTTGGGGACGTCGCCCCGTCTCCTCTGCTCGCTGGCACTCCTCAAGCCACTGCTGTGCCCGTTGGCGAATCTTCTCCTGTTGCTCGGCCGACAGAGAGCGAAAACCCTCAAAGAGATAGATCCACTCGCTATAGGTATGGTGCATAAAATAGGAATCACAGCAGTTATCAGGACACCCCTGACAGGAAAAATCCAACACTTGCGCAACCCGCTTGTACTCCCCTTGCAGCCCTTCATAAATCTCTTCCAGGCAACGCCGTTGGTCCCCACTCAACCTCAGTTCGCTCATAACCGTTCCTCGTGGAAACCTTGCACCTCATAGACCAACACCTCTATCGTGCCCTGTCGCCAGAACCCTTCAGGCAGACCGGCCTTGCGACAGAGGTGATCGAGAAACAGCTCCGCATCGGGGAGCTGCTCCCACACCTGGGGGAGAAAGGTGGCACTGCGCCATCCCTCGCGGAGGATAACCCCGTCGACTCCCGGGCGCAGTTTGGTGAGCAGTTCCTCGGCTGAGGCATAATCCAGGGGCTGAGGTGGGGAAAGGACGGAAATGTGCAGATCGATCCGCTCCACTTCTTCCGGACGCACTGGAGAAAAACGCGAGTCGTGCAGGGCGGCGTTAAGCGCGTTATCGCAGATTCCCCGCCACATGGCGCCGACCGGTTGCAGGTTGCCGATGCACCCGCGCAATTGACCGGCGACATGCAAGGTAACAAAAGTTGCCGCTTTTGCCATCAGGGCCTGATCCTCGGGAATCAGTGGCTTCTCGCCACCGCACAAACGATGCTCCAGGGTTGCCCGTGCCAAGGCCACCAGGCTTTTACCCTGCTCGCTATTTAATCTTGCTCCCATGTCCCCCACTCCACTCCCAACATCATGCAGTTGATGCCGCTGCCGATTCCCAGCAACGCCGCCTTCTGGCCGGGCATGAAGCACCCCTGCTCCATGGCCATGGCCATGGTAATCGGTGCTGACACCGACCCGACATTGCCAAGAAAAGGGAGGGTTTCGAAATTTTTGTGCGATGGCAACCCAAGTTTTTCAAAGAGCAACCGGGCATGGGCGGAACCGACCTGATGGCAGAAAAAGCGGTCGACATCCACCTCGCCCCACCCGCTCGCCGCAGAAAAAAGGCGCCACACCTCCTGCGCCGTGTCCACTCCACGGTGCAGCAGCTCTTCGGAATTGGTGGCCATGAGGATCGAATCCCCGCCCTGCACTCCCCCCTGGCAAAGATCAGCATGTGCCGTGTTGGCCCCCCAGGCCCCATGTCGCAAAAGGGGTTTATCCTCCTGAGGTCGCGCCCGCCGCATGTAGAGTGCTACCGCTCCCGAGCCAATGGTTAGGGAGGCGAAGGCCATTTTCACCGATTTTCTCGTCAGACTATGGTCGTTACACAAGGCTTCCAGGGTTGAGGCCAAGAGCGTCTCTGCAGTCTCTCCCGACACCACCAAACCGTTTTCCACCTGCCCCAGTTCGATCATGTTGGCAAGCATCACCATGCCGTCAAGGAAGCCGAGACATGCGTTGGAGATATCAAAAACCAGTGTCGACGGCGACAAGCCGAGGCGGTGATGAACAAAGGTTGCGGTGGCCGGCTCCATCATGTCCCGGCTGACCGAAGTGAACAACAGGCATTGTATCGCTTGGGGATCGACTCCTGCCGTTGCCAACACCTTCTTGCCGGCGAGACTGGCCGCCTCGCTGGGTTTGGTTCCATCCGGCCACAATCGTCGCTCACGAATGCCGCTCATCATCTCCAGGCGTCCGTAGGGTAGGTGCAACCTCTCGTAAAGAGGGGCCAAATGGTGTTCTATGGCATCGGAGCTCACCACCCGGGGGGGCAGTTCGTAGCCGATGGTATCGAGACAAACCTGGGAATATCGCATCGTATCAAAAAAGATGGGGAAGGCCGAAAAGCTTTATTCGGCCGTTCCCCGGTGAAATCTCAGCGCACTTTTGTCTTTTTCAGGGTTTATCGAACTCGGCAAAGAGGCGCGCCAATTGTTGTTTCGTTGGTGGACGCACCAGAAACCCGTTGAAACTGCCCTCCGCCCCCACCTTGTTCTGCTCACGCTGATCACCAATGGCGAGAATCACCGCCCGACGACCGGAATAGTCCTCCAACTGCCTGACCAATTGTGCCACCCTGGAGCTTTCCAGAGAGGGAGTCGAAACATCGAGAAGTATCAAATCAAAGTGGGAGAGCGAAGCCTCATACATCGCCGACCTTCTGGTTTCGGCGAGAACAACCTGCCAGCCCGCTTCTACCAGCAGACGCAAAAGCAGTTGCTGGCTGTTCGCATCCCCTTCCACCAGGAGCGCTCGACGGGTAAATATTTTTACCAAGACCTCAAGAAGTTGTACCTTATCCAAGGGCTTGGCGAGATAGTCATCCATTCCCGCCTGCAAACATTTTTCCCGGTCTCCCGGCATCGCCTGGGCGGTAAGGGCGACCACGTCGACATGCCCCCCGGTCTTCCGCTCATATTTTCTGATGGCCCGTGTCGCCTCGAGACCATCCATACCGTCCATCTGCACGTCCATGAGAACAGCTTGATAAACACCGCTGCAGGCCTCGCGAACCGCATCCTTGCCGTTGTCGACGGTGGTCACAACAACACCGTACTGTTTAAGGATGGTCTCGATCAGGGTGCGGTTGATATGTTCGTCTTCAGCCAACAACACCCTCGCGCCTTTCAAGGCATGGGTGGAGCTTTCGGTAATGTTTTCCAGAGTAGCGTGGGTTTTTTCCTCAAGGCTGTGAATATCGGCAACCTCCCCAAAGGGTAACTCAAAAGAGAAGACCGATCCCTTTGAGGTGCTTTCCACGCGAATCTCACCATCCATAAGCTTGACCAACTGCGAAGAAACGGTCAACCCCAGGCCGGTGGTGCCTATCGACAAGGGAAGTGCCACCGTGGAGGATCCCCGGTGACGAAAATAGTGATTGATCAATTCCAGTTTTTCCGGGGCAATACCACAACCGCTATCGGCGATGGTGAAACGCAGGCGAAACCTCTTCGTCCCATCGTAGCCACAGTTGTCTATGCCAATAGACACTCCGCCGCTTGCCGTGTATTTAATGGCGTTGTTGACCAGGTTGGTAAGGATCTGCACCAGTCGCGTGGCGTCGCCGTGAACATGGGCCGGCACCTCGGCGGCAACCTTGCAGGAAAAGGCAAGCTGCTTCTTCTGGGCGGCCAGGGAGAGAAGATAAAGGTCGTGGTCGAGGCTCTCCTTGAGATTGAAGTCCTCAGCCTCGATCGGCAACTCTCCTGTTTCGATGCGGGAGAAATCAAGAACCTCGTTGACCACCACCAAGAGTCGATCGACGGAACTGTTGACCATCTCGAGATACAGGCGCTGTTCCGGACTGAGTTCGGTTTCCAGAACGAGATTGGTCATGCCGACAATACCGTTCATGGATGAACGGATCTCATGGCTGACATTTTCCAGAAAGACGCTCTTGACTCGATTGGCCAACTCAGCTCGTGCCAGCCCCACCTCACACTCACGGTGACTCTTTGTCTGCAGGTCGGCGTTTTTCCCGTTGAGAATCGCTTGGACAGCCCGTTTTTTTAATATTTCCTGGGTTTTCTTCTGTTTGTCCAGTTGACCCTGTAACGCTTCAACCTGTTGTTGCAGTCTTTCAATCTCCGTCACCATCGCCCCCCTTTATTCCAGGACCCACCGTCACCTCGTTTCCTTGAGGGCAAGAATCTCGACCATGCCACGACGCAAAACGGTGACAATCGACTGGTGATCGAGCTCCCTCCCCTCCCTGAGCTTTTCCTCAATTTTCCTGGTGTATTCGGCCCAATCGTTTTCACCCATATTGAGAAACAACCCCTTGAGTCCATGCTAGATACCGATAAGCGTCTGCTGCTCTGCGGTTCCGGCACCAACCACCGCCAACCGTTCAAAGCCGTACAGCAACGACTGTGCCGACCTGTGCAGCATGAGTTCCACCTGAGGCTCCTTGAGCAGGAAGTTCTCCCGAAAGTGTCTCCGCAAGCGGGACAATGTTACCTCTGACAACCGCCCGTCAACGCTCGCCACCATTGTTTCTATGGTTTGGTCAAACGACATCGCTCCCCCTCAGACGATCAGGCCGAGGTCGCGAATGTGGTTGATGAGTTTATGGCGGTCCAACGGCTTGGTTAGGTAGGCCTCACACTGTCCCTGATGAAAGGCTTTCATGATGTTTTTAGAATCGTCTATACCGGTTACCATGATCACCTTGGTGGTGTCCAAGCCCTTGATCCCTCGCCTCTCCTCCATCCTGCGGATTTCCAACAAGGCCTCTTGTCCGTCCATCACCGGCATCATGATGTCGAGGCACACCAGATCATAGGGCTCTTTGGTATCAAAGGCTCTCTCGACGGCATCAAGAGCCTCCCTGCCATTCACCGCCACATGACAAGTGCCGTGTTCGGAGAGTAGGGTTGAAAGAAGAGATCGCGCTAAAAAATCATCCTCGACAATCAACGTTTTCATAAGTCCTCCTCACGCCAAGGCTCTGGCGGAAATTTAATCTTCCCTAGTCAAGGCTCGCAGCATACTACAAAGAAAAGAAATTATCACGAATCGATGGTCATAAACAACACTTTATCCTGCCAGTCTCTAAAAAAATCCCTCGCAGCAGCCGGTTAACATCGCGATCATCGCTATTGATGACGAAACTCCCAACACTGATGCACCTTGGCATCGCGAGCGAAATCAAGAGGTACAGAGGCTGTAGAGATGTCGGTCACCGCATAAAGCTCGGTGAGCTCTGGGTTAAGTTGAAATTTCCTAAAGTTGGTGGAGAAAATAAGCAGACCCCCTGGTGCCAGGCGCCCCATGGTTAGTTTCAGAAGGTGGTAATGATCCTCTTGAATATCAAAGACCCGCTTATCCTTCTTGGTGTTGGAAAATGTTGGGGGATCCAGGAAGATTAGGTCGTACGTTGCCGTGCACTGGCTCAACCACTCCTGACAATCCGCCTGCTCGGTTTTGTTGGTATTCTCTCCCAGGCCATTCCGGGCGAGATTCATCCGTGTCCACTCCAGGTAGGTGGCGGAAAGATCCACCGTTGTTGTTGACTTGGCACCACCCAGGGCGGCATAAATGGACGCCGTTCCCGTATAGCCAAAGAGGTTAAGAAAGTTTTTATCCCGGGAGGCAGTAAAAATTCTTGCGCGAACCGGACGATGGTCAAGAAACAGACCGGTATCAAGATAATCGGTGAAATTCACCAGAAAGGTACACGGTCCCTCCTGTACCTCAAACATTTTCCCTCGATCGCCCTGTTTCTCATATTGGGCTCGCCCCTTTTGCCGCTCGCGCGTTTTAAGAAAAACTCGGTCACTCCGCACATGAAGGATCTCCTTCACCGCAATCACTGCTCGGCCGAGTCGATCTTGGGCCACCTTCATATCGATACTCTTTGGTGGGGACCACTCCTGAATGTGAACCCACTTGCCGTAAAGGTCGATGCTGAGGTTGTAGTCCGGCAAGTCGCGATCATAGACACGAAAACACGATATATTCTCGCGTTCCGCCCAACGCAGCCTCTGTTTGAGATTTTTGCTAAATCGGTTGGCGAATTCACCTTCGCCCCCCACGCCAGCCCCCCTTTGCGGCCAACAAAAACTCGAGGTGGCGACCGACTCTACACTCCCCAAGAGTAAGCGGCAGGGAAGACCGCCGTTAAAAAGTTTATATTTGTTTTGCCAAACCAGACCAAAACTCTCGGCGGCTTGAGGGTCGGAGACAAAGACACCAACTCGCCATCCCGGGAATCTGCTGCGGAGGATATGGCCGTAGCCCCGATAAAGATGATGAACCGTTCTTTTTTCCGAAAGACGTTCTCCATAGGGCAGATTGCTAAGCAGAAAACCTGTTTCTCCTGGTGACTCTATGTGGGCGACCTCCTTCTGCACCACCGTGATGATACCGTCGAGGCCAGCCCGCGCAATGTTTCTTCGCGCCGCGGCTATCATCTGGGGGTCGCAATCATAGCCAATTATCGGTGGGTACGAGCGGGCCTCCGCCGCCACCTCTTGGGCCAAGGCCTCGTCTATTATGGCCTGCCAAAGCAGCGGATCGTGCCCAAGCCACCCCAAAAACCCAAAGTAGTTTCGGGAAAGGCCTGGAGCCGATTTTTCGTACATCTGTGCCGCTTCGATCAACAAGGTGGCGGTACCACACATCGGATCGACCAAGGGTTGCGGCGTCTCAACCCACCCGCTAAGGGCAACAATGGCGGCCGCCAAGGTCTCCTTGAGTGGTGCCTTGCCGCTTAAAGCCCGGTAGCCCCGCCTGTGGAGGCTCTCACCCGACAAATCAAGAGAAAGGGTTGCCCGCTCGTTTTCAAGGTGTAGATGAAACTGGACATCGGGGTGACTTGTTTTCACTGATGGTCTTGTCCCGGTGCGATTGCGAAAACAATCGACTAAACCATCCTTGAACTTGAGTGCGGCAAAGCGACTGTGTGACAACGGCGGTTTGCCTGATAAAGTGCAAGAGACCGCAAAGGTCGATCGTTCGGTGAGGTGTTTGAGCCAGTCGATGTTCAGTGCGGCCTGGTATAAAGACGCCTCATCAACAACAACAAAACTTTCCAGTTCAAGAAAAACCCGGGAGGCAAAGCGAGACCACAAGCAGCTTCGATATCCGGCTTCGAGTGGCCCTCGCCACTGTACCACTCCCGTCCCGACCAGAGGATCCTGGCCGCCATATCTCAGCACCTCCTCTGCGACGAGACCCTCAAGCCCGGCAGCACAGGATGTTGAAAGGTTAAAGAGCTCTGCCCGATGGTTTGTCACCCTTGGCCCCCATTATCAAAAAGCGAATTGTTCATCTTTGTTTACCTCCAAACTCTTCCACCTCAAGGATGCTAAATAGCCTGCTGATAGCAACCTGACGATTTCTCCTTGACCTCTCCACCAAGAGGGATAAAGTAGCACCAGTTATGTTAAATTAGCACAATCACCCCTTCGTCCCCAACTTGTCCACTCGGTTAATTTATTTCATTGCCACAGGAGACCTCATGAAGAAAGGAAAGATCACCTCGCTTGTTTTCTCGCTCTTTATCACATCGCTCCTCTTTCTTGGTACAGGTTGTAGCAAGAAGACTGTTATTCCTCCAGAAAACGCAGGCGGAGCCGATTCCGCTGGGGGAAAAAATATCGCGTACCCCCTGGCGGAAAGCGGCTTCTCTCAGGACAACCTTCCCAAAACCGGTACCCTTGATGATAAGCAGTTTTCAGGAAATACGAATTTTGCCGACAGTCAATCTGATGAATACAAAAGACTCCACGGAAGGTGCTCGGAAAACCTCTTCCCCGTCTATTTTGATTTTGATCAGGCCGGAATTCGCCCTGATATGGTACAAGTTGTTACTCGTAACGCCGAGTATTTAAAAAAGGTTCCCGGCGGCAGGATCATTCTCGAGGGCAACTCGGATGAAAGAGGCACCAATGAATACAACATGGCGCTGGGAGAACGAAGGGCAATCAACGTGCAGCAATACCTCACTAATATGGGAATTGATGCCGGACGCATGCAAACCCTTTCATACGGAGAAGAAAAACCGCTTTTCCTTGGCCAGGATGAGAATGCTTATAGCGGAAACCGGCGCGTAGATTTGATCATCAAATAATACTTCGGCGGAGCACGGTGTGGGGCCAGCTTCAATCTTCCCACGCCGCCCCGCCCTGCCCCACAGCCCTTAGGATCACCGACACAACCTCAGTTAGAGTAATATTGGTGGTGTCGATGAGGAGTGCGTCTTTCGCCAACTTTAGTGGCGCGACTGTCCTGTTACGGTCGTTGTTGTCTCTTTCAAGGATTTGTTGGAGAACTTCCGCCGCACCGACGGCTACTCCTTTGGCATGTAATTGAGCCAGGCGCCTCTTTGCCCTCTCCTCGGGTTGAGCGTCAAGAAAGAATTTATGGGCGGCTTGTGGAAACACCACAGTACCAATATCCCTACCCTCAGCAACTATTCTTCCTTCTTTTCCGAGGGAACGCTGAATTTGAGTAAGAAACTCTCTCACCACAGGAAGAGCTGACACCTGTGAGGCAACCATTGCCATCTCCGGGCTGCGAATGGCGG
>CAYSON010000080.1:0-9848 GCA_964432635.1 uncultured Desulfopila sp. | reverse complement strand
ACGGGCACGCTGAGTTCGTGGCAGCTGGTCCTGTGCAGGGCCACGCCGACCGAATCGAAACGGACCTTGCCGGCACCGCTGATGGTTAAGGCTGGGCTGGTCTCGGTCAAGCCATAGCCGTTGTACACAGGCAGGCCGATAATCCACATGAATTCGCAAACCGTCTTGTCGAGAGGAGCCCCACCGCAGAGAAAATAGGTAATTCGCCCACCGAAGCGGTCGCGGATCTTGCTGAATACCAGGCGGTCGAACAGCTTGTATTTCAACGCCAGAATGCCGAGAGGCTCTTTGGTGATGTACTTCTTGTTCACGTATTCCCGGCCGATTTCGATGGCCTTGCGGAAAATTTTCTGGCGCTTCTCCGGCATTTGCGCCACCCCTTCATGGATCTTGGCATAGATCTTCTCAAAGAGCCTGGGTACGCTGACCATCGCCGTCGGCCGCACCTCGGCCATGTTCTCCAAGACCGTGAGCGGACTCTCTGCGAAAGCAATGTGCCCGCCATCGAGCAGGGTGGCATAGTAACCGCCGGTGCGCTCGAGGACATGACTTAAGGGGAGAAAGCTCAGCGTGATCATGTTTTCCCGAGCCATGCCCAGCTGCTCGACGCCGTATTTGGCGTTGATCATGATATTGCGCTGATTGAGCAGCACCCCTTTGGGTACCCCGGTGGTTCCCGAGGTATAGATAATGGTGATGATATCGTCCTGGGTGAGCTGGGCGATCTGCGCCTCGATCTGCTGACGGTCCTCGTCGCTCACCGGGGTATCGATTTCCGAGACTTGGTATTGGGAGAAGACCGGAAAGGAGCGGCGCCCCATGAACTGCTCGTAAGAGATGATCAGATCGACATTGGGCAACTCCTCCTTGACCGAGTAAAGTCGCTCGTAGTGGGTCCTGGTGGAGCAGAAAACGATACGCGCCTCGCTGTGGTTGAGGATGTAGGCCGCCTGCTTGCCGGTGTTGGTGCCATAGATGGGTACGGTGATACCGCCGCCGCACTGGATGGCGAAGTCGGAGATGGCCCAACCGAGTCGATTCTCAGAAAAGATCGCCACCTTATCGCCGGGGGTCATGCCGGCCTTCCACAAGCCGCGTACCATCTGCAAGACCCGCTCATAGAATTCGACATAGGTCAGAGTTTGATACACCCCTTTGCGCTTATAACTGAAAGCTGGCCGCGCCCCATGCTTTTTGACATGGTCCTGAAGAATTGCCGGGATTGATTGATATGACATGGCGTTCATACGATCCTTACCCCCCTTGCGGCCGGTGCGCCGCGTTGACAATGATAACGTTTACGTTAACAATTGATCCTCTCTGCCTACTTATATCACCTTAACGTTTAAGTCAATTAAAAAATACATTCTGCTCCTCGCAGGAGTGAAGAGAAGACCCCGCGCAGCCATGCCCATCACTAGCATATTTCTTCCTGCATACGAGAAGATGTTCTTGGCGTGAGGGAGGGCCCACATGTTCTCCGCTCTTGCCTCGACCGTGACGGTGTGTCGCTGCAAGGGACAAAAAATCGTCATTTTACGTAAATTCTATATCAAGAATCGGCGCCGATTGTCATCACCGCCGGCTGCAGCCAGACGCGGGAAAGGTCGGTGAAAAGAGGCTAACCGACACGGTCGGGCGCGAGCAGGCGGGCAAGGAGTTGCTGTCGGTCAAGATCGTTATTCTCGATCACCGTTGCCTGCAGATGCTCGCAGGCCAGTCTGACGAGTATAGCCTCGATCCGCTCGGAACGCTCGGCATCGCTGCGCATGTAACGGTCGAAAACATCGTCGGTGCCTCGCACGGAACGCTCGGCCAATCGCCTCTGCCGCACCGCATGATCGATATCGAGAACCACCACCCGGGCCGCGGTGCGGCGCTGCAAGCGGCGCAGAGCAGACACGGCCATGGTGGGCAGGACCACGCCTTGGGCGTGGGGGAAAAGATGGCCCAAGGCAAAGGCCAGCAGACGAATGGGAGTATGGCTGACGACAACAAGCCGCGCACCTTTTGGTAAACAAAAGCGCAGGCGATCGTATTCAATCAGCATGGTGGTGAAAAAGGGCAGCAAGCGGCAATGCAGGGGCAGGGTGGCGAGAAAAATCCTCTCCAACAGAAGGGCCAACGCCCCCTTGCCTTCGGAGGACCGACTACGATCTGACGACGAGGAAAACATCCCCCGCCGCCGTTCCACCCGCAATCCAGCAGCGACGGCACCATCGGCAAGGACGTTGGCGACATGGTCCTTGCCGGAAAGATCGGTGCCGAGGATCAGAAGCGTTTGCGGAAAGCTATCAGGCCCGGCCTGATCTGCTGCAGCTTGTGCCTCGGTCATATATGACGGAGCTGTCCCTCCGGCACGAAGGCCCCATAGAGGGCGCGCACCGCTTTCTGGTAGTCCACCCCGGCAACACCAACGATGATATTCATCTCCGATGCCCCCTGATTGATCACCCGAACATTGACTCCGCCCCTTTGCAGGGCAGAAAAGATCTTGGCGGCGATGCCGATGGTTCGCACCATGCCCTCGCCAACCACGGCGATCAAGGCAAGGTCCCGCTCGACCATCAGGCTGTCTGGCCGCAACCGCCGGCGAATCTCCTCGCAGAGCATCTCCTCCATGCCACCGAGACGGTACTCTTCCACCAGCACACTGATGGAATCGATGCTTGACGGGCACTGCTCACAGCCAATTCCAAGTTCCTCAAAGATACCAAGCAGCTTGTGGAGAAACCCTCTCTCCTTGCTGAGCAGCGATTTTTCCAAACCGACCATGGCAAAGCCACGCCGCCCGGCAATACCGGCAATTTCCGTATCGTTGAGGCTGGCTGCGCTCAGTTGCGGGGTAATCAGCGTCCCCCCATCCTCCGGCCGATTGGTGTTCTTGATGCGGATGGGGATCCCCGCCTCGCGCACCGGCAAAATCGCCTCGTCGTGGAACACCGAGGCGCCCATATAGGCCATCTCGCGGATTTCGCGAAAGGAGATTTCCGCGATCGCTCGTGGGTTTTTGACCAGGCGCGGATCAGCCATAAGGATACCGGAGGTATCGGTCCAGTTTTCGTAAAGGATGGCAGCGGCGGCCCGCGCCGCGATGGCCCCGGAAATATCCGACCCCCCGCGAGAGAAGGTGGCCACCTGCCCAGAGGAGTCGCGGCCGTAGAATCCAGCCATGACGTAGAGCTTATGGCTATCGCCTAGGCGCTCCCCTAGGGCGGCGTAACTTTCTGCAACGATCCGTCCGCCGTGGGCAACGGTGAGGTAGAGAGCGGGATCGACAAACTCGCCGCCGAGATAGTCGGCCACCAGCTTGGCACAAAAATATTCCCCCCGCGAGGCTGCGTAGTCGCGCCCACAGCCGCGCTGCAGTTGCTCCCTAAAGGCGTCAATCTCGCCGATGATCTCCTCGCCCGCCCCCAGATCGGTGGCGATCTCAGCAAAGCGGCCGCGAATCTCGGCAAAGGGCCCGTCGATGCAGGCCCCCATGGCAACCATGTCGTGGCACAGGTAGAGCAGATCGGTAAGCTTGCGATCTGCCTCATACCGCTTGCCAGGGGCAGAGACCACCACGATGCGGCGCCTCCGGTCGGCGGCCACGATCGCCGCGACTTTTTTGATCTGGTTACCATCGGCGACGCTCGAGCCTCCGAATTTGACGACAATTCTCTCCATCGCTCGGCTGACCGACCCCCAAGCTTCAGGTCGGCAGCTGCGCCGCCAGCTTGACCAATTCGAGACTGGAGACGATCCCCACCAGTCTGCCCTTTTCGCCGGTTACCAGCAGATGATTGACCCCGGCTTCGTACATGACCTTGATGGCGGAGATAACGTCTTCGTCTTCATCAAGCTGGACGCAGGCATTCTTGGTCGACGTGTCGGTGCGGAATTCGCATTTGGTCATAAAGGAAGATATCTTGGTTTCAAGGCGGTCATAGTTGTGGGCCAAGCCGTTCATGACATCCCATACAGTGACAATGCCGATCAGCTGCTCGCCCAGCTTTACTGCCAACACCGAGACGTTGGTCTCGTTCATGAGCTGAATAGCCATGTCAAGATTGTCGTCGACGTCGACGACCGGGAACTTGCGTTTGATAGCCTGTTTCACCTTCAGTTGCTCTGCCATGAAGTCCCTCCCTTCCCCTGAACCGTTCGCTGTTGTCAATCGTTGCTCCGCCGCATACTATCGTATCGGTTTTTCGTGTCAAAGGCAATTCGAAAGGATGTATTTTCAGCACAGCCCTTGCACGCTAACGGGAAAGTTCGTCGCGCACCGCACCACAAAGGTGCTCGAGAGAATAGGGTTTTTTGAGAAAGGCGCCGACACCAAGAGCTAAGCAGGCCCTGACATCCTCGTTCTCTGCATACCCACTGACGAGGATAGCCTTCTGCCGGGGATTGATGCGCAGGATTTCTTCGTAGGTGTGTCGCCCGTTCCAACCCGGTGCCATCAACATGTCGAGGATAATCAGATCAACCGGCCGCCGGCGCAACATCTCCACGGCCTCCTCCCCGGAAGCGGCCTGGGTCACCGTGTACCCCATGGCCGAGAGGATGCTGCAGGTCACCTCGCGGAGCTGCGGCTCGTCATCTACCACCAGCAGGGTCTCACCGTTGCCCTTGGCATGGTAGGGGTCAAAGTTCCCCAGACCCTCCACCATCGCTTCGCTGGTGGAGGGAAATAACAGGGAAAAGACGGTTCCCTGTTCGTCGCTGACCGCCCGTACCTTGCCACCGTGCTCCTGCATGGTGTTCCAGACCACTGCCAAGCCGAGACCGGTACCACTGCTGTTGCCCATGACCTTGCGGGAGTAGAAGGGTTCGAAGATATGGTCAAGGTCGGCGGTGGCGATGCCACTGCCGTTATCATGAACCTCAAGGCTCACCCAGTCGACCAGGGTCGGCTTCTCACCGGGGTCGATGGGCACCGCCGAGGCAGAGCGATTGCCGGTGGTGATACGGATGCGTCCCTTCCCGGCGGTGGCTTCCACCGCGTTGGTGAAAAGATTCATCAAACACTTGCGCACATGCACCGGAGAGCAGAGGATATTTGCCCGCGTCGCCGCCATTTGCAGATCCACCTGTAATTCGGCGTGTCGACGCAGAAGAGCTCGAGATTCCGGCGAGATAAAATATTCTTCAACCAACTCATTGAGATTGTGCACTTCCCTTACCACAGCGGCGCTTCGCGCCATGGTGAGCAGATCGTCGACCACCGTGGCGATTCTTTGTCCTGCGGCTTGTATGGCCTTGACCGGAGCAACCAAGGCGTCGCTCGGGTCGAGTTTCATCAACATCAGTTGCGGGTAGTTGATGATGCCGACCAACATATTGTTGAGGTCGTGAGCGACACTGCCCGCCAACAGGCCCAATGCCTCCATCTTTTTGGATCGGTGCAATTTTTCCTGGAGAGCGAGTCGCTCCGCCTCGGTTGCACGAAGACCCGTAATATCCTCTGCCACCCCCTCCAGCCGGTCGTTGGCCCGATCGATGCGACCGGCCAGACGCAGCCAGACAACGCTGCCGTCGCGACGGAGCAAGGGCGCCTCGAAGCTATTGAAGAGCTCTCCCGTCGGCCACAACTCATCCATCTTGCTCTTGGCTTCCTGCTCGCCCTGGTCGATGGTTAAGCAGAACGAGCCGAGACAATGCTGTCGTCCGACAAAGCCGAGCATCGCCGCCATGGCGTCATTACACTCAAGGAGGATGCCGTTGTCGAGGGCAATACTAAACAACCCCACCGGAGCGCCGAGAAACATGTTGCGATAGGTCTCTTCGCTTTTCTTCAACTGCTCAAGCGAGCGTTTGCGGTCGATGGCCACGGCGGTTTGATGGGAGATTGCCATCAACAACCGCAGATCTTCTCGGCTGTAGCGATGCGCATCGCTATAGTGCTGTACCGCCATGACGCCAATGACTTCGTCGCGGATGATCAGCGGTACGCCAAGCCAGACAAGCGGCGTCGGCCCCCAAATGCCCTTGCGAGCCGCCCTTGCGCGAAGGGCTTGGCTATCAAGAAAGACCGCCAGCTTCTCAGTGACCACCAACCCGGTAAGCGAATCCGAAGCATCGAAATCGGTGAGCGGCGAGAAGTCCTCATCAACCTCGTCGACATAATAAGGAAAGAACAGCGTCCGCTGCCGTTGATCAACAATGGCGATGAAAAAATTAGTGGCATCGATGACCGTGCCGAGGACCAGGTGGATGGTGCGGTAGAGGGCATCAAGATCCTCGCTGGCATTGACCGCGTCGGCGATGGCATAGAGAACGCGGTTGATCTCCTCGGCATGGGTGGACGATATTCTCCTCTCTCTTCTACTCCTTGCACCGCACGTGTCGTTGTTATGGACATCGTTCATCTTTGTCTTGCCCCTTGGCGCAACACCTTGCCCTTGTGTAATGGCTCACCACCCCGGACTTTTGTCCCTGCCCGGAAAAAATCTCATGGTTTTGGCTGCGGTCTTGACATCCTGCATCTTATGAACCATGTAGCTGAGAGATCAGTCACCCCTCACCGTTTTGCCAACCAGGAGGAACCAGATGAGCCCAACCCCAGTGTATCAGAACAGCAGCGCCGGTCAAGTCGGCTCGATACTCTATCTGACCCATGGCGGCGGCCCCTGGCCTTTGTTGGGCGAGCCTCGCCACAAGGAGTTGATCGCCTTTCTCGAGACGGTGCCGCAACACCTTATCGCCCCCAAGGCCATCGTCGTCATCAGCGCCCACTGGGAAGAGCAGCAGGTGGCCATCACCGGCAACAAAAGGCCGGAGATGTATTTTGACTACTACGGCTTCCCCGAGGAAAGCTACGCCATATCCTATTCAGCCCCAGGGGAGCCGCAACTGGCCGAGGACATCTGCACGCTCTTTCTCGCACAGGGCTTTCCGGCAACCATCGACGCACGACGCGGCTATGACCACGGTTGTTTTGTACCGCTAAAACTGATGTACCCCAAGGCAGACATCCCCTGCATACAGGTGTCGCTGCTTGCCGACCTTGATCCGCAAAACCACCTGCGCCTGGGCGAGGTGCTTGGCGAACTGCGGCGAGAGGGTCTGCTCTTTGTCGGTTCAGGATCCTCCTTCCACAACCTGCGCGCCTTTCGCGAACCGCCACAGGGCCCCACCCGTAAAAGCAACGAGGTGTTTGACGCCTGGCTCACTGCCACCCTGAGCGATCCTCATCTCAGCGAGGGGGACCGCCGCCAGCGCCTGCTCCATTGGGACGAGGCCCCGGCGGCTCGCGCCTGTCATCCTCGGGAGGAACACCTCCTGCCTCTGCATGTCTGCTACGGTATCGCCAAGGCTCCAGTGGCGCAATGCTATTCCATGGAGATGATGGAGAAAAAGGTTAGCGCCTATCTTTGGTGAGCGATCACCTCATAGCCGACCTTAGTGTCACAAAACCCCTCGACAAAGGCTTTCCCTCACTTTTGCCCCAAGTGCATCCAGTTTCGCACAGACGACTGCAGGGGAGCGCGAATGTGTTCTTTTGTCGGTGGCGATATGTGCCGGGGGACGAGCAACCGCCATCCTGGAAGGCACAAGGCTGCTGCCGATGTGTTCACTTCTTTTTGTCCTTGTCCCGCACCCTGCCCCGTATCGCCCTGGCCATGCGTGCCGCCTTGCCGGCCACCGAGTAACCAAAAGTGCCAAGGGGGCGACGCCCCAGTGGGAAGTATTCCCCATGACAGTAGGCGAGCAGGCCGCTTTCCCCCAGCCGGATCTTGCCTTCCTGGTCGAGCAGCGCTTTATCCACCTTGTTTCCGACAATCTCGGCGACAAAGAGATCGTGCGAGCCGAGTTCGCTAACGCTGAACACCCGACATTCAAGGGCCACCGGACTGAGTTCCAGGGAGGGCACGGCCACGGCGACGCCCGGCACTAACTGCAGATCGAAGTGTTTGATCTTGTCAATTTTACGCCCGGAGCGACAGCCGCAAAAATCGGTGATCTTGAGCATGGCGACGGTGGTCAGATTGACCACGAATTGATTGGTAGCACGAATATTTTCGTAGGATAACCGCTCCTTGCGCACGGCGATGGTCAGCATCGGAGGATGCGAACAGGCAATGCCCGTCCAGGAAACGGTAAAGATATTGGGAACGCCGGCCGAATCGACGGTGGTCACCAGAACCGCTGGCAAGGGACCGAAAAGAACCGATCCCTTAAAGAATTCCTTGCTCATGGCGCTCCCCCACGGACTTCTCGTCGCTGTCCCTATATCCTTGATCCGTTGACAGATCTTCACTCTTGGCGGCCAACCCGGCAAGCACGTCGCAACGCTCGTTCTCGGGATGACCGGCGTGCCCCTTGAGCCAGTAGAGGCGCAGGTCAAGGGCGTTGGTGAGATCAAGCAGCTTCTGCCATAGATCGATATTGGCGACATCGCCGCCGTCGACGCGGCGCCACCCACCTTGCTCCCACCTGACCGCCCACCCCTTGTTGACGGCGTTGACAACGTAGCTGGAGTCACTAAAGAGGTCGACCGGCCGACCATAAGCACGCAGGGTTTCCAAGGCGACAATCACCGCCAAAAGTTCCATGCGGTTGTTGGTGGTACGACGAAAACCACCGCTCAGCTCGCGCTGCTCGCCATTGATATCGATGACCACTCCGTAGCCGCCCGGGCCAGGGTTGCATATACAGCCGCCATCGGTATGCACGACAATCGCCCCGGGCCGAGCCCTCTGCGGCAAGGTCGGCGCCGAAGAAGGCGTGCCCCGCCTCTTCTCGTGGAGCGGATTTTCCAGCCAGGCCTCGGCCTCGCTCCGCTCGGCGAAGCCCTTGTACAAAGCTCCGGCGAAACCCTTGACCTGGGCCTCGGCGGCTAGCCAATCCTCGAAGATGCCGCAGGCTCTGCCGACGGCAACGGCATAACACTTCTTTTTCATGGTATGAATCTACGCCACACTCGGTAAGCTCGCGCCTTTAACACTCAACCCTTGCCGATTCGCCAGCCCACGAGAATCTCAAGCCGGCTATTAATAAAGACAAAATAACGGCCCAAACAAAAAAGCACGGGCCGGATCGCCAATGGTGATCCGGCCCCGATTAGTCTCCGCAGCCTGCAGAACTCAGCAGCTCTTGATGCCTCAGCCGCCGCTGCTTTTCGCCTCTTCCTTGGTCGGAACACCACCGTCCTTGTTGAGTCCGCCGCCGATGGCGTCACGCGAAACCTTAACCACCACGTCCTTGGCGATCTCGAGAGAGATGACATTGTCGGCGAGGGAGGTGATGGTACCGTGCAACCCGCCTTTTGTGAACACCTTCTGGCCTTTCTTGAGGTCGTTGAGAAAGGCCTGGTGCTGTTTCGCCTGTTTCTGTTGCGGCCGGATCAGCAGGAAATAAAAGACGACAAAGATAAGGATCAAGGGAAGGAACTGAGCCATCCCGCCCAGAGCTCCCTGGGCCCCGCCGGCGGCATCGGCCGCAAAAGCAATTCCAGTCATGAACAACCTCCGAAAAAGTACCCGCCTTAGGTGAAATAACGACCCTTCTCTCCACAGCATCCCGGCACAACCGGGATCTTTTTCGCCCCTGGCGGTGAGAAGCGGGCTTGTGTCGATCTGGTCTGAAAAACTTGCCTATAGTTAATCACTCCTCCTCCAGCTTGCTATAAAAATCTTTGCGCCAAGCTGCAAAAGCATCATGCTCGATAGCCGTCCGCATCTGCCGCATCAAATTCAGATAGTAATGGAGGTTGTGGATGGTATTGAGATGATAGCTGAGAATTTCCCGGGCATGGTAGAGATGGCTGAGGTAGGCGCGGGAGTAATGGCGACAGGTGTAGCAGCTACACGCCTCGTCCACCGGCCGGGCATCGTCACGATAGCGGGCGTTCTTGATCG
>CAYSON010000079.1:5032-9910 GCA_964432635.1 uncultured Desulfopila sp. | reverse complement strand
AATTTCCTCGACGCCAATGCCATGACCTTACCGCCGTCGCGCACCGAGCTGGCGGATACTGAGAATCTTCTGCGCATTGTCAGGGATATGAATTTGTCGCCGAAAAAAGATTGGTTGCGCAACTGGCAGCAGGTGCAGCAGCAGTGCATGCGGATCGCCCGCCTGACGGCGGTGGACGGTGCCCTGGTGATGACCTTTGATCGCTATGTCTACTGCTTCGGCGCCAAGATTGAGGCCATCGACACCCGGACCATCGCCGCCAATCTCACGGTCATTGAGCCTTTTGAAGGCCACGAGCCGACGGCTCGGCCCTTTGCCAGTCTGGGCGGCACCCGCCATATCTCCGCCGCTCAGTTCGTTTATGATCAGCCGGGTGCCATCTCCATCGTCGCCTCTCAGGACGGCAACGTCACCTTTTTCACCCGTGACGAAGAGAGTGGCGTCATTCTCACCGTGCAGCAGGCGGAGATGGCCCTGCGGCAGGATGGCCTTGGCGGTTCCCTATGGAACCTCAGCCTCTTTTCCGAGATGGGCTGGTTGGACAAAGGGGTGAGTAAGAACGAAAAAGGGTACTTGGCCGGGATGGTGAGCTGGATGCGCGGGGCCTTTTCCTCCCGTGGGGCGGACGGCGGGTGAGCGAAGCTGCCGCCGTCCGCTAAGATGTGGATTAAAAATTGAAGATCTTGGCCTCCGCCGCCATGTCGATGAGGTGTGGACCACCGTCGAGCCTCATGTTGCTGTGGAAGCCGGCCTCGTCGAGGTGGCGATTCTTGGCGCAGGGAGTGCACACCCCCACTTCCACCTGGTGTTCGATCAAATAGGGCAGGTAGTCGGCGACGCAGTCCCCGGTGGTGGTCTTCACCGAGCCGTCACGGTTCTTCATCGCCCAGTCGACACCGCTATCGATGAGGAACATATTGACCTGATGGCCCTTGCCATGGGCGATTTTGGCAAATTGGCAGCAGCGTGTCGCCTTTTCGTGATCGTTGGAGCGGAGTACGAAGAGAAAGTTGGCCATGGTGTCCTCGCCGTAAGAAGGAAAAGAAAGGGGGCGGTGTCGCGCCTGCCCCCGGTTGTTGGGATAATCCACGTCAGTATAGCCTACTGTTGGGCAATTTCAATGTCGCTGTTGACGGTTAGCCGATAAAAACGGCGAAATCAGCGGTGGTCATCGCGGCAAATCCTCAGGCACCAAGATATTGTTATCACCATGTCGTAGCGGGCGCTTGTCCTCCTTTGCCCAGGTTGTTCTTTCTGGCATGCAATGATCTTGATTGTTGCCGTGTTTCGCGGTAGAGGAGCACTGCTGAAAATATCGGGAGCTGCAGGGTGGCGCACCCCGCTTCCTTTGAACGATAGACGAGACTGAAGGTATGGACGACAGGCAGATATTCGAGCGATTGCTGGAGATGATTTCAGCCCATTATCAACAGCGGCGGCAGGGAGAATTCCTTCACTACCGCAGCCCGGAGGAGTTGCAGCGGCTACTCGGACTTGAGCGGAGCGGTGGCGAGCGGAACTGGGAAGAGATTTTTGGTTGGGTGCAGCAGTATCTCACCTATGCGGTGAAGACCGACCACCCGCGCTTCGTCAACCGCATGTGGGTGGGGGCCAATCTGCCCTCGATCGTCGGTGAGATGGTCACCGCCTTGAGCAACGCCTCGGCCTGCACCTATGAATCGGCGCCGGTGTCGACGCTCATGGAACGCTACATGATAAGCGAGATGCTTCACCTGGTCGGTTTTCTCGGCGGCGAGGGGCAGATGACCACCGGGTCGAGTAACGCCAATATGATCGCCATGATGGTGGCACGTAACCTTGCCGACCCCGCCGTCAAGGAGCGCGGCCTCTTCACCGTGCCGCCGTTGTTCGCCCTGGTCGGCGCCGAAGCCCACTATTCCATGGATAAAGCTGCAAATACACTCGGCCTCGGCAGCCGGCAGCTCCTCAAGGTGGCGGTGGACGATGAGGGAGCGATACGCCCGGAGGCGTTGCAGGCGAGGCTCGAGGAAGTGGTCGCCTCCGGCGGGCGCCCCTTTTTCGTCGCTGCCACCGCCGGGACCACGGTGCGTGGTGGCTACGATCGGCTCGCCCCGCTCATCGCCTTGCGGCAGCGCTACGGTTTCTGGTTGCACGTCGACGGCGCCTGGGGCGGCTCGGTGGTGCTCTGTCCAGAGTTGCGTCAGCGCTATCTTCCCGGCTTGGCGCAGGCCGATTCCTTTACCTGGGACTTTCACAAGATGCTCGGCACCGCCCTGATGTGCAACATCCTCCTCATCAATCGTTGTGGCGGAGTGCTGGCTCAGACACTTGGAGGGGGTGACGGCAGTTATCTCTTTCGCGACGAGGGCATCGAAGGCAAGGAGGACTTCGGTCCCGCCTCCTTGCAGTGCGGTCGACGGGTCGACAGTTTGAAATGGTTTCTTGACTGGAAGTATTATGGCAGGAAAGGGATGGCCGAGCGGGTCGAACGCTCTCTGGCGCTGTGCGCCTACGCCGAGGAGGTGGTACGCCGTAGCCCCTTTCTCGAGCTGACCGCGCCGCGCACCTCCTTTAACGTCTGTTTTCGCTTCGCCGGCGGGAGCGGTGACAGCAATCGCCTCAATCTCGCCTTGCGCACCGCCCTGTACCGCGAGGGACAGACTCTGGTGGGGCTGGCGTATCTCGGAGAGCTCGTTACCATGCGCCTCTTGGTGCTCAACCCGGAGCTCACCGAGAGCGACCTTGACGCTTTTTTCTCCCTGATCGTTGCAAAAGGCCACGAGCTGAAAACCAGCTGGGCCGAGAGCGGCAGCGGGGCTTAGTGTTGTCCCGGAGTTGAGGCAACGAACTCATCCACCAGCCGCAGCACCTCCTCCATCTCCTCGTCGAGGCCGACGGTGATGCGCAGCCAGTCCTTGATGCGCTCGCCGTTGAAGCGTCGCACAAGAACGCCATGGTCGCGCAGGTATTGCTGTACCTGGGAGCCAGGAATTCCCGGCAGGGTGCAGAAAATAAAGTTGGCTGATGAGGGGGTGACCGTAAAGCCGATACGACGCAGGACGGCGATGGTTCGTTCGCGGGTGGCGATGATCGCTTTGCGGGTGGTCTCGAAGTGGTACACATCCTCGTAGGCGGCCTTGGCGGCACGTTGCGCCACTACATCGACGGTATAGGAGTTGAAGGAGTCGCGAATCGCCTCCAGGCTCTTGATAAGCTCGGGATTGGCGAAGGCGATGCCCACCCGCAGCCCGGCCATGGAGCGCGACTTGGACATGGTCTGCACCACCACCAGGTTGTCGTAGCGGCGGATCAGGGGAATGACGCTCTGGCCACCGAAATCGATATAGGCCTCGTCGACCACCACCAGGGTCTGGGGTCGTTGCCGCAAGATGTCTTCGATCTCCGCTGCCTCTTTGGTGATTCCGGTGGGGGCGTTGGGGTTGGCAAGCAGCAGTCCCTTGAGGTTCTCCGGATAATCGTCGAGGTTGATGGTGAAGTCCTCGGCCAGCGGCGGGAGTAGGGCGGGGATGGAGTAGAGAGCGGCGTAGACCGGATAGAAGGAATAGGTGATGTCGGGAAAGGCGATCAGGTCAGTGGTGTTGAAAAAGGCCGGAAAGAGCATGGCCAGCACTTCGTCCGATCCATTGCCGACGAAGATCTCCTCAGGTTCCAGCTTATGGTAGTCGGCCAGGGTGCGACGCAGGGCGGTGGTTTGCGGATCTGGGTAGAGTCGCGCCTCGAGGCCACTGACCGAGTGCATCGCCGCCACCGCCAGCGGGGAGGCGGGATAGGGGTTTTCGTTGGTATTGAGTTTGATGAAGCGCCTGTCCTTAGGTTGTTCACCCGGGACATAGGGACTGATGCTGTTGACGAGGTTGCTGTTAAAGCGGCTCATGGGTGGTCCTTGTGATGGTGCGGGGGAAAACGGCATCATGCCGTCGGCGACAACCTATCGTCATCCTTGCCCTTCGGCAAGTCTTTTGTCCATTTTTCCAGAAAGTGCCGGGAGTTTTGCAAATTTTGCCACAGTCAGCTACAATGGCGGCAAAGCGGCGGCCTGTATGGCCCATTGCCGGCAAAGCCGGCCTGTTAACGCAAGCGACGGAATAACTCATGGCGAGAAACTCATTTCAGGAACAGTTGCTCAAACTCGGTTTGGTCAAGCAACAGCAGGTGCGCGAGGTCAAGAAGGAGCAACATCACAAGAAGAAGCAGCAGGTCGCCAAAAGCGCACCGCCGCCGGTGGACGAAAATGCCCTTTTAGCCCAGCAGCTGCTGGAAAAAAAGAAGGACAGGGCTCGTCAGTTGAATCTTGAACGGGAGGCCAAACTGCAGAAGCGGGCAGAGGAGGCGCGCATCCGCCAACTCCTTCAAGAACATAAGCTAGAGAAAAATGACAAAGGCGTTGCGTATCGATTTACGGTGGAGAAAACCATTCACCGCGTTTTTGTCAGCAAGGAGACCGCCGATGGCCTCAGCCGCGGCATGCTCGATATCGTCGTTCAGGGCGAGCAGTGTGAGATCGTGCCGAGAGCTATCGCCCTAAAGATGCAGGGTATCGATCCTGCCCTGACCATCATTCACAACACCCCGGCAGCGACCGATCCTGCCGACCCCGATGATCCCTACGCTGCCTATCAGGTGCCCGACGATCTCATGTGGTAGCGCGGTGTCCGGCGGGTTTTGAGGTGGCTGCTATTTGGTGGCGATAACCGGCACCAGACTGAGTTTCAGCGCCTAGGGCTGGGTGGTGATGTCGGTGATGCGGGTGTTGATGGTGATGGTCTTGGCACCTGACTTGGCAATGATCGGGGCGAGATTCTGCAGGGTGACGGGGAATTCCTGGCCGTTGAGCAGGGCGACCAGGGCCTGGCCGATATCGGCATTGGCATTTTT
>CAYSON010000079.1:0-5022 GCA_964432635.1 uncultured Desulfopila sp. | reverse complement strand
TTGCGTACCACCGGTTTGACAAAGAGGGTCTGTTGGCCGGCATCGTAGCGCAGGGTGGCGTTGGCCTGGACCTCGATCTCCACCGCCCCGACCTTGAGCTTGATCTCGTGGCCGGCGATGTCGGTGACCAAGTTGAGGTTACTTCCGGCGAGATGCAGCCGACAGGCCAGCTGATTGTTCCCCAGCTGGAAGTCTCTGATGTTTTTAATAACGATGTCCCCCTGTACCGATTTCGAGCGGGCGTCTATGGGGAGAGGCAGGAGGGCGGCGAAGGCCTTGGCGATCACCGCCTGCGGCAGCATCAGGGTGATCACTTCCTCGGCTGCGGCCGGAGAGACCGTGCCGGCGGCAACGGCGAGAAAGAGGGCGAGGGTGAGCAGCAATTTTCGTATCATGGTGGTCCTTGGCTGTTTTTGGCGGGTCGAAAATGGGGTAGTATTACCGATTGCACCAGCAAAGCGCAAGCCATAAAAAGGCCGATCAGGGTGGCCATGTCACGCCGGTCGCGGTGATAGTGGTATTCGTCACTCTGGAAGAGTCCGGGTCCGAGGAAGCGTCCGCGGAAGGAAACGCGCCCCGAATCACCCGGCACCTTGCCGGTGACGACAATATGTTCTCCGGCGAAGGTGCGCAAGGTGGAACTGTCGGCAAAAAAGTGGACGCGATCAAATGCCATGGTCTTGTCGGTGCGTTGGTCAATGTTTCCCAGGGTGCGCAGGTAATAGGCGTCGGCCCGCTCAAGCTGGGGCATGAGAATCAGCGGTGCGCCGAGATAGCAGATAAGGAAGAAAACTGCGGTCAATGCCCATTTTTTCTGTGGAAGGGTTGAAATCGGGGGAGGGGGCGGCTTGCGTGTGAGAACACATAGCAGCGCCAGACCAAGACCGGAGAAGGTGAGGACCAGCGGATGCTCCGGCCACACCACATCAAATTGCAGCATCCTGGTGGACCAGGGCAGAAAGAGATGGACGCCGTTGCCCCATTTGACTTCCACCGAGTCGAGCAAAAGGTGCAGAAGGCAATTGACGGCGAGGAGAGTGAAGATCTGGAGGCGGTTGGTGGCGCAACAGGCCAGTGCCGCCGCCAGCAGCAGACAACAGAAGAGGCTTGCCTGTCCGGTACAGTAGAGGCGCAGCTCGTAGGGATCGACAAGGCGCAGCGGCACCAGCAGCTTGATCGCTATCCACGGCAGGTCGGGGATGATACAGGCAATCAGCACCCAGAGCGGCCGGGGCGTCTGGGTGGAGAGGGCAAAGAACGGCAGCTGTGTTCCGAAGTGACAGAGGGTGTTGGGCATGAAGGCGTTGGACGATCTGCGAGGGCACCAGGTGAAATCGATACGTTGGCATAACCGGGCCATTCTACCTTGTCTGGCCATCGGGCTCAAGCTCGGCACAGCCGGCATCACCTTTTTCGGCAATTTGGCATCTGTATGAGCGACCCGCCGATTCTCACCGTTGCCGCCGATTGTCTGCTCACCGGCATCGACCCGCTCCTCGAAAAGGCCCTCAAGGAGCGTTTGACCATCGACAATCCCCAATACCTGGCGGCAAAGCGCTATGGGCGGTGGATTGGCAAGAAGCTCAAGCCGACCCTCTGTTATTATAGTCAGGAGGTGGGTGGGTTGCGCTTTCCCCGCGGCTTCGCCAACCAGGCGGTGCTGCTTTGCCGGGAGCTGTGCCGTGCCGATCCGCGTGTCGTCGATAAGCGCCGTTTGCTGGCACCGATAGACCTGCATTTCAGCGGCGACCTGCGCCCCTATCAACAGGAGGCGGTATCAGCCGCCCTTCCCAAATCCTTCGGAGTGATCGAGGCCACCACCGGCTCCGGCAAAACTGTTATGGCCCTTGCCCTGATCGCCAGGCGGCTCCAACCGACCCTGATTGTGGTGCACACCAAGGAGCTGCTGCACCAGTGGCAGCGCCGTATAAGCCAGTTTCTCGGCGTCGCCGCCGGGCAGGTGGGTGACGGGATTTGTGACCCGCAAGCGGTAACAGTCGGCATCGTCAACAGCGTGCGCAGCCGTCTTCCCGTGCTGTTGCCGCTCTTTGGCCAACTGATCGTCGACGAATGCCATCGCGTACCGGCCAGCCTGTTCACCGAGGTGGTGTCACACTTCGATTGCCACTATCTGCTCGGGCTTTCCGCCACCGCCTTTCGCAGCGACGAGGAGACCACCAAGCTCATCTACTACTTCATGGGCGATCGCTTGCACCGCGTCGACAGCGAATTTCTCAAGGCCAGCGGTGCCATCCTCGCCCCCAAGGTGGTGCGGGCGGTAACAGCCTTTACCTACGGCTATCGCGGCGACTATCAGGCGCTGATCAAGGCCCTGGTGGCCCATGAGGGTCGCAATCTGCAGATCCTCGGCGATATCGAACGGGTAGTAGCCGAGGGCACCGGTACGGTGCTGGTGGTCTCCGATCGGGTCAACCATTGCCGCTTCTTCCTGGAAAAACTCCAGGCGCGGGGCATTCGTAGCGAACTCCTCTCCGGGGCTGTCGAAGCGGAAGCGCGCGAGGCGATTGTCGAGCGGGTGAAAAATGGGGAAATTTCCGTGTTAGTTTCCACCCTGCAGCTGATTGGCGAGGGCTTCGATTGTCCGGGGCTATCCTCACTGTTCCTCACTACCCCGATCAGCTTCGCCGGCCGCCTGCTTCAGGTCATCGGGCGGATTGTGCGACCGGCGGCGGGCAAGGAGGCGCGGGTCTTCGACTATATCGACGAAAAGGTTGCGGCGTTGGCCCGCTCGGCCCGCGCCCGCGCCAAGGTTTTATCGCAACTTTAAGCCGTTGCGGGAAAAACTCCAGGCTCGGGGCCGTCTCCATGGGGCTTGCATTGTTGGTGGATATCGGCTATTCTGCTAAGTTTTCCAAAAGAGAATCATGGAAGCAAGGCACTGCCTTTTGCGGCACGTGCTTTTTTTATTTGTTCACCAGGCCGTCGCAGAGAAGACGGCCACGCGGGATCGACCCCAGGGGAGATCTCCCAAGGAAAGAGGATGGAACAGCAGAAGATACGTAATGTGGCGATCATCGCCCACGTCGACCATGGCAAGACCACGTTGGTCGATCAGCTTTTTAAGTACTCCGGAATGTTCCGCGACAACCAGGCAGTCACCGAGCGGATGATGGATTCCATGGACCTGGAGCGCGAGCGGGGCATCACCATTACCGCCAAGAACGGTTCCTATCAATATAAGGATTATTGGATCAATATCATCGATACCCCCGGGCATGCCGATTTCGGCGGTCAGGTGGAGCGGGTTCTGCAGATGGCCGATGGGGCGCTGCTCCTCGTCGACGCCCAGGAAGGGCCGATGCCGCAGACCTACTTCGTGCTCAAGAAGGCCCTGCAGAACAACCTGCCGGTGATCGTGGTGATCAACAAGATCGACAAGCCGGCGGCACGCTGCGCCTGGGTCGTCGACGCGGTTTTCGATCTCTTCGTCAAGCTCAACGCCCCCGACGACATCCTCGATTTTCCGGTGGTGTATGCCTCGGCCAAGAACGGCTATTCCCTGCTCGATCCCGACGATCCGCAGGTCCAGGGCGCCGGCATGATCCACATCAGCCAGATGATCGTCGACCATATTCCGGCGCCGCACGGTCACAGCAGCGCTCCACTGCAGATGCAGGTCGGGACCATCGACTACTCCCCCTACCTGGGGCGTCTAGGTATCGGCAAGGTGGTCAACGGCACCATGCAACTCAACCAGCCGATCGTCGTTGCGCGAAGAGATGGCTCGATCAAGCCGGTGCGTATTTCCAAACTCTTTCGCTTTGAGTGCGACGGCAAGGTGGCCATCGACAGTGCCGGCGTCGGCGAGATTGTGGCGGTGGCGGGAATGGAGGATGTCACCGTCGGGGTCACCTTCACCGATCCGGAAACCCCCATGCCGCTGCCCTTGATTACCATCGATCCGCCAACCATCTCGATGAACTTCATCCCCAATGACTCGCCCTTTGCCGGCAAGGAGGGCAAGTTCGTCACCTCCCGCCACATCGGCGACCGTCTGCAGCGCGAGGTGCTGGCCGATGTTGCCCTGCGCATCGAGGTGCTCTCCGACGCGGTCGGCTACAAGGTGTCGGGCCGGGGCGAGCTGCACCTTTCCATCCTCATCGAGAAGATGCGCCGCGAGGGCTACGAGTTTCAGGTGACCCGGCCGCGGGTTATCCTCAAAGAAGAAGACGGCCAGATCCTTGAACCCTACGAGCGCCTCACCGTTGACGTCGACGAACAGTTCCAGGGGGCGGTGATCGAAAAACTCGGCAAGCTCAAGGGGCAGATGGAAGAGATGGACACCGCCAACGGCATGGTGCGCATGGTCTTCATCATCCCCACCCGCGGCCTGCTCGGCTATCGTTCGCAGTTCATGACCGACACCAAGGGCATGGGCATGATGGCCTACGTCTTCCACGAGTACAGCCCCCACGCCGGAGAAATCGTCAACCGGGTCAACGGTGTCCTGGTGGTCAAGGAACCTTGCACGGCGGTGGCCTATGCCTTATTTAATCTTCAGGAGCGCGGCAAGCTCTTCATTGACCCGGGCGCGCCTCTTTACCAGGGGCAGGTCATCGGCGAAAGCAGCCGCGCCGTCGACATGGTGGTCAACCCGGCCAAGGGCAAGAAACTCACCAACATGAGGGCCTCCGGCTCGGACGAGGCGGTGATTCTTACCCCGCCGGTGAAGATGACCCTGGAGGATTGCATCGCCTATATCAACGACGACGAATTGGTCGAGGTGACGCCGCTGTCGATTCGTCTGCGCAAACGGCCGGAGGTCAAGGTCAAGGGGTAGGCTATGGTGGAAATAATGGTGGTGGCCGGCTCGGCCATGCTGGGATTGGGTGCGATGGTGCTGGTCGCCCGGCGGCTGGGTGCAGACTGCCCGCCCTGAGTGATGGCCTACGGATCCATAGGTATGGGTCTGCTTGGCTATTGGCTGTTGCAGCACTTTCTGGCCTAGGGCTGAAGCTTCCCGTCCTTGGCGGCAAAGTAGTCGCTGAGGATCAGCGGGTG
>CAYSON010000078.1:2572-9924 GCA_964432635.1 uncultured Desulfopila sp. | reverse complement strand
GTGACCACAGCGCTATTGTCTGCCACTACGAGAAACTCGCCAAGACAGAAGTGCGCAAGTGACCAATTTGCCATTCGACCTCAAGTGAGAGTTGGGGGGCTAGGTTGCGATCGAATCAACGTTGACTATCCGTTGTCGGACACAAGAGAAGAACCGGGGGCATACAATATATAAGGGCGGGAAGATGCGTACGAGCACTCAGTATTACCGGGGACAATTTTTCCCCAGGGGAGTTGTATGGCCCCAGCCGTAGAGTACTGCAATGTCAGTTTTTCGGTTCGACCTCAAAATATTTGCCAAAGCGGTTGGGAAAAGGTAGTTTTGAAGCATTGGATCTGATGGTTCCTCGTTGCAACAGGCCTTTTTTTTAAGCCCGAAGAAAGCGATGACTTATCGCCCACCTTAGCGGTATCCATCTTAAGCAACAACCGAACAATTGGAAAACGGCTTTCGATCTATACAAGTGTTTTGAGACATCTTCGACACCACCATCAAGACTAACCCAAAACCACCACTTTCGAGGGACACAATGCACTTCAACTGCCAGAATATCAGACCGAACCTCATCGGGGATCGCCCCGAAATTCACCCCTCAGCCTTGATCGATCCTTCGGCTCAGATTATCGGTAATGTCAAGATAGCTAAGAACGTTTTTGTTGCCCCCTTGGCCGTGTTAAGAGCGGACGAACCGGGCCCGGACGGCAAAGTTCAGCCGATAATTCTTGAGGAAGAGTGCAATATCCAAGATGGTGTCATTATCCACAGCCATGGTGGCGACAGTGTCCGCATCGGCGCCCGAACCTCAGTAGCTCACGGGGTTTGCGTTCATGGGCCCTGCGATATCGGCAGTGATTGCTTTCTCGCCATGCGATGCACGTTGTATCGCGCCAACCTCCAAGATTTCGTTTGGGTCGGCATGAACGCCTCAGTGATGAAGTCTACTCTCGAAGAATACACTTACGTGCCGGCCGGACATGTCATCCGTAACATTCATGATATGCGGGACCTTCGAGTTCTCTCAGAAAAAGAACTCGCGTACATGAGAAACGTCCTTGAAGCAACCAATCGCTTGCGTGAGGATTATCGTCGCCTGATGGGCATGACACCACAGCAGCCTTAATACTCTTCGGTAAAGCGGGTTTCAGGCAATCGCCATATTCTTATAGTGGCGCTGCTGATGTCGGATGCGGTCGCCGGAGAGGATGGAATTTCCACGAAAGCGAGGGAGGTCGGAGAATGGTCGTGGCGATGGTGGGGCGGATGATCGGTGGACAAAAACCTCTAGGGCTTCGATGTCGATTCGGACTTCTTACCCTGCTGTTTGTCACCTTTGTGCTCGGCGGTTGCGCCCCTAAACTACAGGTTACCTATCACACGAGGCAAAAACCGGAGGCTCAGGCTCCAAAGGTGGCGGTGGACCAGGGCAGCGTCCTGCTGCTCAAGCGGCACTATGATAAATGGCGCGGCACGCCCTACGTCGATGGCGGCATGTCGCCCGCCGGCATCGATTGTTCCGGTTATACGGTACTCGCTTACCGCGACCTCTTCGGTGTTAACCTGCCGCGTACCGCCCTTGAACAGGCCGGCAGCGGCCGGGAAATTCCCCGCCAGGGCCTGCGCAGCGGCGACCTGGTCTTCTTCAACACCGGCCGCACCAAAAAGCATGTCGGCATCTACCTGTACGACGATCAGTTCGTCCACGCTTCCCTTTCCCGGGGGGTGACCCTCTCCAGCCTCGACGATCCCTATTGGCAGGAGCGGTACTGGCAATCGCGGCGAACTGCCCCCGACAACGGTCGGCAAAGCATGCAGCCCACTAGCCTCTCCCTGGCTATTAACCGTCACTAAAGGGGGAACGGGATGGTACCACCCTGGATTGTCTGCGGTCTGCTGGTTGCCTCCATGGGTTTGGTTGGACCCTGTTACGGCGAGGAGCCTTCGCCTCCGGAACGTCTCCCCCTCTACGAGTACGGCATCGTTGGTCTTGCCGCCCACTTTCCCCACTATCTTGGTTCGGACGAGTACCAGAGCTATGTCTTTCCCCTGCCCTACTTCGTCTATCGGGGAGAGGTGCTCAAAGCGGATCGCGACGGGGTTCGCACCATCTTTTTCCGCCACCAACAATGGGAGACCGATATCTCCCTGGCCGGGAACCCGCCCGCCGGCGACAACCAGGCGCGGCAAGGCATGGAGGATCTCGACGCCTTGGGCGAGATTGGTCCGGCCCTCAACTACTACCTCTTCGACCATGGAGAGCGGGACAATCTCTACGTGCAGGCCACCCTGCGCGCCGCCTTTTCCTTTGATTTCGAGGGTGGGGTGGAGGTCCGGCATCAGGGCTATATCTCCGACCTCTCTGTTATCTTTCACGATTCGCGGTTGTTCCGTGAGGAGCGACTGCGCTTTCATCTCAGCACCGGCATCCGTTTCGGCGATGCCGACATGCACCGCTACTTTTACCAGGTGGGGGAAGAGGACGCCACCGCTGCTCGCCCCGCTTATCGGGCTGAAGGCGGCTACGGGGGCTTGCAACTTTCCGGCAGCATCACCAAGGACCTGACCGATAGCCTGGCAGTGAGCTGCTATGGGCGCTGGGCCAATCTTGACGGCGCGGTCTTCGAGGACAGCCCCCTGGTTGCCACCCGCAACAATGCCTTTCTTGGGGCGATGTTGGTATGGAAGATCGGCGAATCAGCGCAGGCGGCACCATAAGACTTCTCGCCGCCTCACTTTCTTTTGTTTATCCCTGGAAAATAAAATACTTGCGCATGGCGTAATTGAACATCACCGAAGTGAAGATGTTCGAGCAGAAGGCGTAGGTGGTGAGCAGGCCAAAGCGGCGGATCAGCAGGCCCATGAGGGCGGTGCCGATGGTGGCGCTTACCCCCGAGACTGCGTAGAAGAGCAGGATCTCGATGATTATGTGGTACTTGCCGGCCTGGAAGACGAAGAGAACGTTGCAAATATAGGCCACCATGTTGGCAACGAGAAAGCCGATAACGTTGCCGATCATCGAATTGCGGGAGCGGGTGGCGTCGTTGATGGTGTGGATCTTCAGTTTGAACAGGCGCACGGCATGGTCTTTGGCCTGAAGCGCGGGAAAGACTTTCCAGGCGCTAAGGTGAAAGATGGTGATATGCACCACGGTGGCCAGACCGCCGACCAGGGCGTACTTGACGAACTGCATGATGACGGCGGGGTCGATGTTCATGACTCACGCACGGACTATAGTAGGGGTTGGTTGCGATCGAAAAATAGGCGTTATACCAGAAGTATATTGGAAACGCCAGCCGGATCGACCGGGCTGTCGGTTAAAGCCACTTACGGGACACGCCACTTTTCGCGGACCATTTCCGGGTAAGGGTCGAGCCCCCGCGAATGTATGGCATCAAGAAGAAATTCGGGATTGGCGGTAAACAGCCGGGTTTCGGCAGGCTCCTGCTCGATGGTGGCGTTAGAGGTGGTGATGAGGTTTTCTTGGCTCCAGCGGGTGAGGTAATAGACCACCAATTCCGGCAGGTGGGTAAAGATGGTTTCGTCGCGAAGCGGATCAACAAAGGATGTCTTGAGCAGTTTTTCGCTGGACAGGGTCTGCGGCTTGTAGAAGCTTTCGAGAAACATCAATTCCGCGGGCAAGGTCGCCTTGAGGCCGAAACGCCGCAACCCCTTGAGGAGCATTGCCATGATGTTGCGGCCGCTGTCCGCCAGCCAGTAGGGGACATAAAGCTTCTTGGGCAGGGAAAGATCGAGATAGGAGCGAATGGTGAGGATGAGGGTCGACAGATCCACCGGCTCCCTGTCCACAAAATGATAGGTCTGGCCACGAAACTCCTGGCGATGCTGTAGCATGTGGTGCACCAGGAAAGGGAGTTTGCGGGCATTGCTGTAAGAGTGCAGGGTGTTTTTCTTGGTGAAGAGCATCGGCATCGACTCATCGGCGATGGAGAAAAACAACCGATGAAACCCCTGGATCTTGTGATCGTGGGCCCCGTAAACAATAGCCAGACGGATGCAGGAGTAGTCGAGGCCTTGGTGCTCGGCCATCCTTTTCAGGGTTAATTCCGCCATCAGCTTCGATTTCGCATAGTTGCTGAGGCCGGAAGCGAGGGCCAGGGTGTCCTCCTCGGTGAGGTTTTCACCAGCGGGCAGCGTGGCGGCGGAGCTGAAGTGGATATAAGGGATGCCCAGGGCGGCGGCAGCGCGGGCGAGAACGATCGGGCCGAGATAATTGACTTCCATGGCCATTCGACTGCTCGCGCCGAGGTTGGCCATGGAGGCATTGATAAGAAAATCCGGTTTGACCTCGCCGAGGTAGCTACGAACATCGGCCTCGTCGCGTAACGATACCTTCTTGCTGCTCGGAGCGCGGATGTCGACGGTGTCGGCGTGATGGGTCTGGTAAAAATTGACGATGGTGCCGCCGATCAGGCCGGAACCGCCGATAAGAACACCGATTTTTTTAGTGGTCATCGTCGCCGGGAACCTCACGAATGACAACATTGGTGCCGAGCGGATTCTTTACGCAGCGCGATCTATAGAGCGATTCCATCTGCTGTATGGCCTCGGCGATGGTGTCATCATCCTCGTGGCCGTTTTGCGGTGTTTCAATTGTCTTGTTGCTGTGTTCCATGAGTGCTGCTCCTAGGGTAAGATCAATACCGGTCGTCGACGGGGTGAGGGTAATGTCGTCGCTGTGATCGTGCAAACAGTAAGAGGTTGATTGTCGCTTATCAACTCTTATTTTCGACTGGTGTGGCTGTTTTCGCTCACTTCTTTCTGGCTCGGCGCAGTTGTTTGTAGGCCTCGGTGAGGGCAATAAAGGTATCGTGGTCTCCGCCCTGGTCGGGGTGCAGGCGCATGGCCAACTGGCGGTAGAGACGGCCTAGTTGCGGCAGGCTCATCCGTTCGAGTTGTGCCAGAGGCATGGCGAAGATGGCGCTCACCTGCTGTGGGCTGATCTTTTCTCGTTCCGGCCAGCGAAAGCGCCGTCGATCGGCCATGAAGGCCTCGGCGAAGTGGCGATGAAACGACCGGGGGGCCGGGATATAGTCGAAATACATCACCGCATAGCGGCGCAGATGGGGGTGCAGGGCTCCTCCGTGGTTGTCTGGAAAGAAGCTGGGGTCGCGGTTTAACCTGCAAAGTTCGCTGAGGAAATGGTCGTCGACTTGGTCCCGTGCCAAGGCTTCCGGAAACCACGGGGCGAAGCCTTGGTGAAAGTGCTTGGCCACTGAAAAAATGGCATAGATATACTGGAAATACATGCCGGGCTGAAGCGCGCGCTCCTCGACGGCAAAATAATATTCCCGTTCATCGCGGCTCTGGCCGAGCAGGGGGCGGCAACATTTTTCGTGAAGACGGGAAAGACGGCTCTGGTCGACCGCGCCGTAGCGGAGGTAATAGAGGCGCCGCCGGTCGAAGAGGTGTACCTGGTGGTGGATTGCTTCCTGCTCGGCGGCGCTCAACGGGCCGTGGCCGCCTCGGGAGCGCGGGGGAAAGAGGGCGAGGCGACGCCTGACTTCGTCGGGGAGAAAGGGCCAGAGGAGCTGTTCCAGGAGCAGTTCGCCGCTGCCGCCGCAGGACTCGGTCACCGCCGCGAGCAGGTCCTCGTCGAAAAGCACCGAGTTGTCGTCGAAGGGTTCGATGAAGCGACCGGGGCTGGGACCGAGAGCAAAAACGGTGCGGTGAGCAAAGCGGCCATCGCCGCGCCCATAGGACTGGCGCAATTCATAGCGGCATGCACCGCCATCGGTGATTGTGGCAAGATACAAGGGCATACCTGTCGCATCGGCAATTGAGATTGCTGCAGAGGATTGCATTTCTTTACGTGATAATAGTCATTGTTTGATCAATGTCCGTTGCATGCTCGGGAAAACCGGGGCAAGGGACTCCAGGGAAAATGAGGGCATGCCCGCTATGAAGGAAAAAGGAGCATGTTTTCCTTGCAGCCGGCGCTGAACATGCTACCTTGGGGAAAAATATTGCAGATGTTGCAGGACAAGCCCAGAGATGGCGGCGAGGTGCGATGGACGGTGGTGTGGAAAGCATAATCACAGAGCAGATGACGATCTCCGGCAGCGTTGAGTGCCAGGGGCGGGTGGTTGTCGAGGGAGTTCTTGAAGGCTCCTTTGCCGGCACTGAACTGTGCATCGGTGCGACCGGCAGAATCAGTGGCGACATCAGCGCCCGCTCAATCGATTGCGCCGGGCGCATGGAGGGCTATGTCATCACCCACGCCCTGGTCTTGCGCAGCACTGCCAGGCATGTCGGCACGGTGGAGACCAGCCGACTCACGGTGGAACAGGGTGCGGTGCTCGATTGCGCGTTGCAGAGCGGTATATGCGAGGCAAAGGCGGCCGACCCAGGGTCTAGGGGTTTGCCGTCGCTGTCGGTGATTGATCTCGGTTCCCTGCTCTGTGCCTATGAAGAGGGGACCCGTCCCTGTTGCATGGATGTTCCCTGGTCACAACGTCTCGATCTTTATGGACAAATTCTCAATTTGTTGGAAAAAGGTAAGCCGCTGATCAAGGTTGTCGGTGAATCCGGGAGCGGCAAATCGGTGCTGGTCGAGAAGCTGCATCGCAGTCTGCCTTCCTCTTACCTGGTGCTGCGGGTGCTGGAGCGGCGGGACTCGGTGGCCACCATTCTTCTCGAGGTTGCCGACCAACTGGAGCTGGGCGGGACCAGCGAGCTGTCACAGCAGGTGCTGCTCGAGGTGGTGAAAATGGCCCTGGTGGAGCGAGCCAACCGCGGCCAGCAGGTGCTGATGCTGATCGACGACGCCCAGGAAATGTTTCCAGCGTCGCTGGAGGGGGTGGTGCGCCACCTCACCGGTGCCCTGAGCGAGGGCAAACGGGAAGAGCAATTGCAACTCATTCTCCTAGGTAACCAGGAGATGCACGGGAAAATGGTGACCACCATCGTCGAATATTTCGCGGACGAGACCAACTGCCAGCTGCAGCTTGACCCGCTTAATATCAAAGACACCGCCGACTATCTCCGCTTTTGTCTGCAGCTTGCAGCGGCCGGCGGCGAGGGCTATTCCACCGCTCTGTTACCCTACGACACCATCCGCCGCATTCATTCCCGCAGCCAAGGGAATGTCGCCGCGATCAATACGCTCGCCACCAAGGCCCTGCGCTCCGCCCACGCCGCCGGGGCTACTGAAATCTCCCCCCAGTATCTCTGATCCCCGTTGTCTTCTCGTTGATATATATCTCTCCCTGGTCGGCTAGAGGTTTTCGGTGTTGCTGGTGCTTGCAAACCTGTCTTGGGCTGATGTATACTTTCACGTGAATTGATAACGAAATACGGAAACCGTAATCTTAATGGCCTAAAATCTATTTATTCGT